>JBKPJK010000527.1:0-4379 GCA_046730635.1 Pseudomonadota bacterium
AGAGCTTCGTCATCACGTCGATCCGGCCTTCTCGGGCATGGTCGTGGACAAGCTTCCGCTCAACATGCTCGCCGTCCCGTATCTCTACAGTCTGTTCCCCCAAGCCCGATTCATCTTTGCCCAGCGGCACCCGTGCGACTGCGTCCTCAGCTGCTTCATGCAGGGCTTTGCAATGAACGACTCGATGGCCTGCTTCCTCGATATTGAGATGGCGGCGCATTATTACGACGCCGCGATGAGCCTTTGGACGCGCAGCAAAGAGGTAGTCCCGATCGCCGTCCGGACCGTCGTCTACGAGGAGTTGGTGGTCGAGCCCGAAGCGCAGCTTCGGCCCCTGGTCGACTTTCTCGGTCTCGAGTGGCGCGAGGAGCTGCTCGACCATCGCGCGACGGCCAAGGCTCGAAGCGGGATCGGTACGCCGAGCTACAACCAGGTCACGCAGCCCCTATCTCGTGCGCCGAGCGGGCGATGGAAGCGCTACGCGAAGCAGCTGGAGCCCGTGCTGCCGATCCTGCTGCCTTGGGCCGAGAGGCTGGGCTATCGCGATTAGTGAGCGGCTTTCGGCGTTTCCATGATCTCCGTCAGGACGCCGCCCATGTCCTTGGGGTGGACGAAGAAGACCAGCGTACCGTGAGCGCCGATCCGAGGCTCGCCGAGCACGCGCGCGCCTTTGGCTTCAAATTCGGCCTTGGCGGCGTGGATCTCCGGTACCTCGAAGCAGACGTGATGCTGTCCACCGAGTGGGTTCTTTTCGAGGAACTTCACGATGGGTGAGCTTTCGCCGAGCGGCTCGATCAGCTCAATCTGGCTGTTCGGAGTGTCGACGAAGCAAACTCGGACGCCTTGCCCGGGAAGGTCGAATGCGGGCCCGTGCGGCTCGGCGCCGAAGATGGTCTTGTACAGATCGAGGCTCTTCTCGATTGACGGCGTTGCCACGCCGACGTGGTTCAATCTTCCCAGCTGCATGCCACTTCTCCGTCATCCCGGCCCCCGAGCCGGGATCTGCCTCACTTTGAGCGCAAGAGAACAAGGCGGACCCCGGATCAAGTCCGGGGTGACAATTTAGTGTTCGATCGTGACTTCCGTCGTCACGCTGTTGGCGATGAAGCAGGCTTCGTGGGCTCGGTGGTGCAGGTCGGCGATTGCGGCTTCGTCGGGCGGATGCCCGGCCCAAGTGACGCGCGGACGCAGCGTCACCTTCGTCATGGCCACCTTCCCGTCTGGACGCTTGTCGAGCAGGCCCTCCGCTTCGTCGGAGTAGCTGTCCACGACGAACCCCGCACGGCGCGCGAAGTCGATGAAGAACAGCATGTGGCAGGACGACAGCGACGCAACGAAGGCCTCTTCCGGGTCCACGCCCGCCGGGTCATTCCAGGGCGCGGGCACGACATGGGGGCTCGGGCTCGCCGGAACCACCGCGCCGCCGTCGAATGCCCACTCGTGCGCGCGGCTGTACTGCCCCTTGGCAAAGTCAGTGCCGGGGTCTCGGCTCCAGCGAACTATGGCGGTGTAGGTGCTCATAGCGGAATATTGTCGTGCTTTTTCCAAGGATTCTCGAGCTGCTTGTTCCTGAGCTTGCGAAGGCCAAGCGCCACTCGGCGGCGCGTCGAGTGCGGCATGATGACCTCGTCGATGAAGCCCTTGCTTGCGGCGACGAACGGATTGGCGAAGCGCTCTTCATATTCCTGCGTACGCTTGGCGATCTCCTCGGGATTGTCGGCGTCCTTGCGGAAGATGATCTCGACCGCCCCCTTCGCGCCCATCACAGCGATCTCGGCGGTCGGCCACGCATAGTTGAGGTCGCCGCGCAGATGCTTGGAGGCCATGACGTCATAGGCGCCGCCGTACGCCTTGCGCGTGATTACGGTGATCTTCGGCACCGTCGCTTCGGCATAAGCGAACAGCAATTTCGCGCCGTGCTTGATGATTCCGTGATGCTCCTGACCGACGCCCGGGAGGAACCCAGGCACGTCGACGAAGGTCAGGATCGGAATGTCGAACGCGTCGCAGAAACGAACGAAGCGCGCCGCCTTCTTCGATGAGTTGATGTCGAGCACTCCGGCCAGGACCATCGGCTGGTTGGCGACGACGCCGACGGTCCTGCCCTCGATCCGGCAGAACCCGACGATGATGTTCGCAGCGTGGGCCGGCTGAAGTTCGAAGAAGTCGCCCTCGTCGGCGACCTTCCGGATCAGTTCGTGCATGTCGTAGGGCGTGGTCGCGCTCGGCGGGACGAGCGTGTCGAGGCTGTCCTCGATCCTGTCGACGGGATCCTGACAGGGCCGGATCGGATCGTCGTGGCGGTTCGACAGAGGCAGGAAGTCGAAGAACTCGCGCGTCGCCAGAAGCGCGTCGATGTCGTTCTCGAAAGCCACGTCGGCGACGCCCGACTTGGTCGTATGGGTGACGGCGCCGCCCAGCTCCTCCTGCGTGACGACCTCGTTCGTGACCGTCTTCACGACATCTGGGCCGGTAACGAACATGTAGGAGCTGTCCTTCACCATGAAGATGAAGTCCGTCATCGCCGGCGAATAGACTGCCCCGCCCGCGCATGGTCCCATGATCAGGCTGATCTGCGGGATGACGCCGGACGCGAGCACGTTGCGCTGGAAGACCTCGGCATAGCCGGCGAGGCTGGCGACGCCCTCCTGGATGCGTGCGCCGCCGGAGTCATTGAGACCGATGACCGGCGCGCCGACCTTCATGGCCATGTCCATGATCTTGCAGATCTTCTGTGCGTGACGCTCCGACAGCGAACCGCCGAACACCGTGAAGTCCTGCGCGAAGACGTAAAGCAGGCGGCCGTTGATCGTGCCCGAACCGGTGACTACGCCGTCGCCGGGGACCGTCTGCTTGTCCATGCCGAAGTCGGTCGCGTTGTGCTCGACGAACATGTCATATTCTTCGAACGAGCCGGGATCGAGGAGCACCGAAAGACGCTCGCGCGCAGTCAGCCGCCCTTTGGCGTGTTGCGCCGCGATGCGCTTCTCGCCGCCGCCAAGGCGGGCTAGTTCGCGCCGCTTTTCCAGTTCCTCGATCGTGGTCGCCAAGCGGTTTCTCCTGTGGGCGGTGCCTCTTCCACGCAGCGTTCGTCGGGTCAATCGCTCGGACTGCCGTTTGTTGCGGTGCAGCAACCACGGATTCATATTAACTTCGATCAGCGTTGCGGAACCGTAATGCGAGTCGTTCCGTTCAGCTATCATTCGACACAGTGCACGGAGGTTTAACGGAAAATGCTGACTCGCGTCGGGGTGCCAGTGGAGTACGAAGCCGAGCCCTCGGCCCAGGATCCGCAGCCTACAACTTTGATCTGTTTTTCGCACCTGCGGTGGAACTTCGTGTTCCAGCGTCCGCAGCACCTCATGAGCCGCTTCGCTCGTGAGATGGACGTCATTTTCTGGGAAGAACCTATTGAGATCGGCCCCCGCGAAACCGCTTACCTCAAAGTCCGAGAGGCGGAGGACGCTCCGGGCGTGCGAGTCGTCGTACCGCATCTTCCGCAGGGCATGCCGGAGGCCGCGCGAGACGCGGCGCTAGGCCGACTCCTAGAGGCTCACCTCTCGGCCATCCGCGGTCCTCTAATCGCGTGGTACTACACCCCGATGATGCTCACCTTCTCGCAGCATCTCGATCCGGACCTCACCGTGTTCGACGCGATGGACGAGCTCAGCAAGTTCAAGTTCGCGCCGGCAAAGTTGCTGGAGCTGGAGCAGGAGCTCATCGACAGGTCCGACATCGTCTTCACCGGCGGATCGAGCCTTTACGAAGCGAAGAAGGACCGCCACGCGAACGTCCACTGCTTCCCGTCGTCGGTCGACCGAGTCCACTTCTTGAAGGCCCGGGCCCCGCAGTTCGAGCCGGCGGATCAGGAGGATCTGCCCAAGCCGCGCTTCGGCTTCTACGGCGTGATCGACGAACGTTTCGACATCGAACTGCTCGACAAGGTCGCCGAGATGCGACCCGACTGGTCATTCGTCATGGTCGGCCCCGTGGTGAAGATCTCGGAAGAGGACCTGCCGCGCAGGCCCAACATCCATTATCTCGGCGGCAAGACCTATGCGCAGCTCCCGTCCTATCTGTCGGGTTGGGACGTTGCCCTGATGCCTTTCGCGATGAATGAATCGACGCAGTTCATCTCGCCGACCAAGACCCCGGAATATCTTGCCGGCGGGAAGCCGGTGGTCTCGACCCCGATCAAGGACGTCGTGCGTCACTACGGTCACATCCAGGGCGTGCTGATTGCCGACAACGCCGCCGATTTCGTCAAGCAGTGCGAACGTGCTCTCGAGCTTGCGCGCGATCCGGAGAGCGACTGGCTCGCCGAAGCCGACCTGCTGTTATCGGCAACCAGTTGGGATACGACGCAGGCACGCATGGCC
>JBKPJK010000528.1:0-12930 GCA_046730635.1 Pseudomonadota bacterium
GCCGAAAGACCGGTGCCCATAAGGCCGAGAGGCGTATCGTACCCTTGCGGAAGCTGGAGGATCAGCTCGTGGACGCCCGCCTCCTTCGCTGCGGCCACCACCGCTTCGTCGATCGCCTTGCTTTCCTCGGAATTCGCGCCTTTCCGAAAGCGGGCGATGTTTTCCTTGATGGTGCCTTCGAACAGCGAAGGCTCTTGAGGCATGTAGCCCAGATATTTGCCGAGCTCGTCCTGATCCCAGTCGGTGAGGCGCGCGCCGTCGATTCGGACCGTCCCGATCGTCGGCTGAATCGCGCCCACGATGACCTTGCCGAGCGTAGTCTTTCCGGAGCCGCTAGGACCGATGATCCCGAGGATCTGGCCAGGTTGGGCGCGGAAGCTGATCCCGACGAGGATCGGACGGCCTTCGCGCCCACGGACGCCGACCTCTTCGACTTGTAGCGCACCCGTCGGTGCCGGAAGTGCGGTGTAGACCCGCTGCTCGTCAATACTCTCGAAGGTGCGCGTCAGCCGCATCACGGAAGCCCTGGCACCGGCAAGCGGC
This sequence comes from Pseudomonadota bacterium, assembly GCA_046730635.1. Lineage (GTDB taxonomy): Bacteria > Pseudomonadota > Alphaproteobacteria > Sphingomonadales > Sphingomonadaceae > Sphingomicrobium. The sequence continues at coordinate 544 of JBKPJK010000528.1, forward strand.
GACCAGGCGGCGATGATGCTCTCGATCGGCTGCAGGGCGCGGCTTAGAAGCACGGACGATGCGATGATCGCGCCCGAAGAGATTTCACCAGCGATCGCGAGCAGAGCGCCTACGCCCAGTGCCACCGATTGAATGAACAATCGGAAGAACCGGCTCGAAGCCGTCAGTTTGCTGCCCGCGAACTGAGCATGGACCATGTTGGCGAGCGCCACCCGGCGATGGGCAAGCTGACGTTCCACCATCGCTGAAGTCATTCCGAGGCCTTTGACTGTGGTCCCGTGCGTGGCCGCGGCCTGCTGACTGTTGTGGGCCGAAGCCATCGCGGACGTCGCGATTTCCATCTTCTTCTGCGTCGCGCGCTGATTGAGATAGGCGAGCGTCACCAGCAGGATCATCGCGAGGATGGCGAGCATCCCGATCCAGAAGTGCAGGAGGAAGGAGACCAGGAGGAACACCGGGGTCCACGGCAGGTCGAAGATGGCGGCAATCGCCGGCGTCGCCATCGCTGTCCGGATGTTGTCGAAATCGCGCATGGCCTGACCCGCGGCGCCGGAATCCGCTGCCATCATCTGCTTGAGGATTCGCGGGGCCACGAGCGCGTCGATCCTCTGGCTCGCTCTCACGAGCAGCCGGTTGCGGACCATGTCGAGCGCCGAAAGAGTCATCAGCGCTAGCGCGAGCGCGAGGGTCACGAACAGCAAGGTCGTCTTGCCTGCAGTCGGCACGACCCGATCGTAGACCTGCAGCATGTAAAGCGTCGGAGCCAGATAGAGGATGTTGATGAGCAGGCTGAATACGGCGGCAGCAACGAAATGCTGGCGACAGTCGGCGAGCGCATCCGACAGGACGCGCGGAAGCTGAACCCCGGCCAGCTTCAAACCGCTGCTCCGCATGCGCGGCGCGGCTGCTGTGTGCGCCCGACGAACATTTCCTGTTGAACTCCCCAACCGCCGACGCGGTCCAAGCCACAAGTGGCGGACCGCTACTTCCCCTATCCTAATCGACGCCAATTAAGAAATCGTCCCTTGCTGGGACATGACTAAAGTATTGATTTTGTGCAGGAATGCGAGCTGCCCTGAGGGTCAGGCGTCGATCGAAGCCATCAGGGACGCGTTCCCCCCGGCTGCGGTCGTGTCGATGCAAGTCACGCGCTCCGTCGCGAAACGAGCCACGTAATGAGGACCGCCAGCCTTCGGACCGGTGCCGCTGAGGCCCTCCCCACCGAACGGCTGGCTCTCGACCACCGCGCCAATCTGGTTGCGATTGACATAGAAATTGCCCACGCGCGCATGCTCCTCGACATAGTCGCGGACGGTATCGATCCGGCTCTGCAGGCCCAGCGTCAGTCCGTAGCCCGTCGTGTTGATCGCCTCGACGACCTTGTCGAGGCCGTCTGCCGGGAAGCGGATGACGTGGAGGATTGCGCCGAAATTCTCGCGATTCAATTGGCTTAGTGACTGAATTTCATAGAAGGCGGGAGGAACGAAACAACCGTTTGCGGCTTCCTTCGGTGCCTGCAGCCTGCAGATCTTGCGGGCATTTTTGTCGAGCCATTCGATATGCTCATCGAGCACCTTCTTCGCCGCCTCGTCGATGACCGGCCCGACATCCGTTGACAGGTCGGACGGATCGCCGACCTTCAGGGCCTCCATCGCGCCGGCAATCATCTTGATCATGCCGTCGGCCACGTCCTCTTGCACGAACAGCACGCGTAACGCCGAACAACGTTGGCCCGCGCTCTGGAATGCCGAAGAAATGACGTCGCGCGTCACCTGCTCGGGCAACGCCGAGGAATCGACGATCATCGCGTTCTGACCGCCGGTCTCGGCGACGAACGGGATGATCGGCCCGTCGCGCTCGGCCAGCGTCCGGTTGATCATGCGCGCGGTTTCGGTGGAGCCCGTGAAGACCACGCCGGCAAGCAGCGGATGCGCAGTCAGCGTTCCGCCGACGATCCTGCCGGATCCGGGAGCAAGCTGAACGACGTCCTTGGGAATGCCGGCCTGGTGCATCAGCTCGACCGCCAGTGCCGCGATCAGCGGCGTTTGCCCCGCCGGTTTCGCGATGACCGCGTTGCCGGCAGCGAGCGGGGCCGACACGAGGCCGGTGAAGATTGCGAGCGGGAAATTCCACGGCGAAATGGCGCCGATCACTCCCCGGCCATGCAAGCGAAGCTCGTTCTGTTCCCCCGTCGGCCCGGGAAGCGGAAGCGGCTTCGTAAATTGCCGCCGAGCCTCCGACGCGTAGAAACGCAGGAAGTCGACGGCTTCACGCACTTCCAGAACGCCGTCGATCAAGGTCTTGCCGGCTTCTCGGCTGCAGAGGGAGAAGAATTCCTCGGCGTGCGCCTCGTAGAGGTCCGCAGTGCGCTCCAGCAGCCGGGCGCGAGTCTCCCCGCCAAGTGCGTCCCAGCCGACTTGGGCGGCATGTGCGGCGCGGACCATCCGATCGACTTCGTCCGCCGTGGCCTCGAACGTCGTGCCGACTGTGATCCGATGGTCGTGCGGGGAGACGATGGGTCTGGCCTCACCCTTCCCGAGCCCCGGCTTTGCAGTCCAGCTTCGCGATTCCAACGCCTTCAATCGCTCGAGCAAAGGCTCGCGCACCAGGGGATCGCTAAGGTCGACTCAGGCGCTATTGCGGCGGGCGGGGCCAAACAGATCGGGCGGGAGGACGATCTTGGGATTCCGCTTGGGTGTCAGCGCCTCGAGCTCGGCGACCGGGTCCCGGACTAGTTCGTCGAGCGAAACCTGCTCATTGGCGATCCGGTTGACGAAGCTCGAGTTGGCGCCATTCTCAAGCAGACGCCGGACGAGATAGGCGAGCAGCTCCTTGTGACTGCCAACCGGCGCGTAAATGCGCACCGGAGTGCGCTGGTCGCCAATCGCTTGCTCAAGATCGGCAAGCTCTTCGTAAAGCTCCTCGCCCATTCCGTGCAGGCGCTGGAACTCGAATTCCCGACCGGCGGCGAGCGCCTTCACCTGGCCGATCGTGTTGGCATTATGCGTCGCGAAGGCAGGATAGATGGCGTCCGTCGCGCCGAGCAGCTTCTTCGCGCAAGCGAGATAGGAGACGTCGGTCGCGACCTTGCGGGTCCACACCGGATAGTCCGACAAGCCGCCGACCTGGGCGAGCTTGATTTCGGTGTCCCAATAGGCGCCCTTCACGAGGCGGCACATCAGCTTCCGCCCATGCACCCGCGCGGCGTCGATCACCCAGTCGCACAAGGGCACAGCGCGCTTCTGATAGGCCTGGATGGCGATTCCAAAGCCCGCCCAACCATTTTCGAACAGCGCGTCGTCGGCAAGCAATGCCTCGAACACGTCCATCTGCAACTCGAGCCGATCCGCCTCTTCGGCGTCGATCGTAAAATGGACGTCGGCCTTGGCGGCCTTGAGCGCCAGTTCCCGAACGACCGGAATGACCGCGGCGAGCGCTTCGTCTCGATGCGTATATTCGAACCGCGGATGGAGCGCCGTGAGTTTGACGGAAATGCCCGGCGATTTGCGAAAGCCGCCCTTGGCCTCCTTCGCGATACGGTCGAGGGCGCCGCGATATGCGTCCGCATAGCGCTCCGCGTCCTCGTAGGTCTTCGCGGCCTCGCCGAGCATGTCGAAGCTGTGGCTGAGGCCGCGGCGTTGCTCGGGCGCAGCGCGTTTCAGCGCCTCGTCGATGGTCCGTCCGAATACGAAGTTGCGACCAAGGATCTTCATCGCTTCGCGGACGGCGGTGCGAACTACCGGCTCGCCCAGCCGGCCGACCGCACGGCCGAGCGCGGCTTTCCAATTGTCCGATCGATCCTGGGCGCCTTCGAGCACCTTCCCGGTCAGCAGCAGCGAAAAGGTCGCCGCAGTCACGAACGCCGAATCCGAGCGGCCGAGCTGATCGGACCAATCCGGCCCGGAAAGCTTATCCGCGATCAGCTCGTCGGCCGTATGCGCGTCGGGGATTCGGAGGAGCGCCTCGGCCAGACACATCATCGCGATGCCCTCGTCCGACCCGAGGTCGTAAGCATGCAGGAAGGCATCGACGCCTGACGGCTTGTGGGCCCGAACCCCCTTGACCAAGGCTCGGGCCGTCGCCGCGGCTTCGCCCGCTACTTCTGGTGCGAGACGTCCCTGCTCCAACCGCTCGAGCGCGATCTCATTCTCGTCAGGCCGGTAGGCGCGCCTCAGCTCCGTCCGGTCGATCGGGCCGCCGGCCCGAGAAGTCACGCGGGCTGGCCGTGGCAATGCTTGTATTTCCGACCTGAGCCGCACGGACATGGAGCGTTGCGGCTGATGGGAGCCTCGACCACGCCACCTTGCGCTTCCCGCTGGGGTAGCGGCGGCTGCGGAATGCTAAGCGGCGGAAGGCTCGACAGAATCGTTCCCGTCGCGGCATCGATATCGGCTGTGTTGTCGTCGCCCGAGAACGGATCGAGGTGCTGCGTGATGAAGTCCGGAAGCACCGGCGGCGGTGGTACCTCCTCCATCTGCAGCTGAGCACGCATCAGAATGCGCGTCACTTCCTCGCGGATGGCGACCAGCAGCCGCTCGAAGAGGAGGAAGGCCTCCTGCTTATATTCGTCGATCGGCTTCTTCTGGGCGTAGCTTCTGAGGTGGATCACCTGGCGCAGAGCATCCAGAGTCGCGAGATGCTCTTTCCAGTGATGGTCGAGCGTCTGGATGAGAATTTGCTTCTCGATGTCGTTCCAGCGCTCCGGCTCAACCGTCGCAAGCTTTGACGCCATGGCGTCGTCGGCGAGCTTTTGGATGCGCTCGACGATCATTTCCTGTTCGACCGCTTCTTCCTGGAGCCATTCGTCGATCGGCGGCTCCAGCCCGAAGACGACGTCGACGCTCTCCTTCAGCGCAGGGACGTCCCACTGCTCGGGATAAGTGCCAGGCGGACAGCTGACGGCGACGATTGCCGCGGCGGTCTCCGCGCGCATGTCGTTGATGATGTCGCTGACGCTCTCCGCGTCCATGATGTCGGCGCGCTGCTCGTAGATGACCTTGCGCTGATCGTTCATCACGTCGTCGAATTCGACGACCTGCTTGCGAATGTCGTAGTTGCGAGCCTCGACCTTCTTCTGGGCCGTCTCGATCGCCTTCGAGATCCACGGGCTGACGATCGCCTCGCCGTCCTCGAGGTTCTTGTTCATCAGGCGAGCGAACATGGTCTGCGGCCCGAAGATACGGAGCAGGTCGTCGTCGAGGCTGAGGTAGAAGCGGGACAGGCCCGGGTCGCCCTGGCGGCCTGAACGTCCACGCAACTGATTGTCGATACGCCGGCTTTCGTGGCGTTCGGTGCCGAGCACGAAAAGACCCCCGGCGTCCAACACCCGCTGTTTTTCCTCGGCGATCTCGGCGCGGATCTTCTCCGCCTGGGCCTCATGCTCAGGAGTGCCGACAACGAGGTTCGGGAACTCGTCCCGCATCCGGAACTCGAGATTGCCGCCGAGCTGAATATCCGTGCCGCGACCCGCCATGTTGGTGGCGATCGTCACTGCACCGATGCGGCCTGCCTGAGCGACGATATGCGCTTCTTGTTCGTGGAAGCGGGCATTGAGAACCGAGTGCTTCAGTCCCGCCTGCTGGAAATATTCCGACAGCATCTCGGACTTTTCGATCGAGACGGTGCCGACCAGCACAGGCTGTCCCTGTTCCTGCTTCTCGCGAATCTGCTTGGTGATCGCCGCGAACTTCTCCGGCATCGTCTTGTAGAACTCATCGTCCTCGTCGATGCGCTTGACCGCAACGTTGGTCGGAATGGCGACGACGTTCATCTTGTAGATGTCGAAGAATTCCGGCGCCTCGGTCATGGCCGTGCCGGTCATGCCCGCCAGCTTCGGGTACATGCGGAAGTAGTTCTGGAAGGTGATCGACGCGAGCGTCTGGTTCTCAGGCTCGATGTCGACGCCCTCCTTTGCCTCGACTGCCTGGTGAAGCCCATCCGACCAGCGGCGACCGTCCATCATTCGGCCGGTGAACTCGTCGATGATGACGACTTTCCCGTCCTTGACGATGTAATCGATGTCCTTCTTGAACATGACGTTGGCCTTGAGGGCCTGGTTCAAATGGTGGACGACCTGGGTGTTGGCGATGTCGTAAAGGTTCCGGCCTTCGATCAGGCCCGCTTCCTCGAGCAGCCGCTCGGCCTTCTCGGTGCCCTCCTCGGTCAAGACGACGCTCTTCTGCTTCTCGTCCTTCTCATAGTCGTCGGCCGTGAGCGTTTTCACGAGCCTGTCGACGTTGAAGTAGAGGTCCGATTTGTCGTCAGTCGGTCCCGAAATGATGAGCGGGGTGCGGGCCTCGTCGATCAGGATCGAGTCCACCTCGTCGACGATCGCGAAATTGAACGGCCGCTGGACCATCTGATCGCGCGAATATTTCATATTGTCGCGCAGGTAATCGAAGCCGAGCTCGTTGTTCGTCGCGTAGGTGATGTCGGCGTTGTACGCGTCCCTTCGCTCCTGATCGCTCAGGTTCGGAACGATCACGCCGACCGTCATTCCGAGGAAACGGTAGATCTGGCCCATCCAGTCGGCATCGCGGCGAGCGAGATAATCGTTGACGGTGACGACGTGGACGCCCTTGCGCTCGAGCGCGTTGAGATAGACCGCCAGCGTGGCGACGAGGGTCTTGCCCTCGCCGGTCTTCATCTCGGCGATCTCGCCGCGGTGAAGAGCGATACCGCCGATCAGCTGAACGTCGTAGTGGCGCTGGCCGAGCGTCCGGATCGCAGCTTCGCGAACGGTCGCGAACGCCTCGGGAAGGAGGTCGTCGAGCTTTTCGCCGCCCGCAAGCCGCTGTCGGAAAAGGTCCGTTTGCGCCCGCAGCTCGTCGTCGCTCAGCGCCGAGATGTTCGGCTCGAAGCCGTTGACGGCGTCCACATATTTGCCAAGTCCGCGCACATAGCGATCGTTGGCCGATCCGAAGATGCTCTTTGCCAGTCCGGCGATCATGGAAAACCCTTAAAAACCCGCGCGTTCGTGATCGGGCGAAATCCTCTCGCCGACGCTGTCGGAAACTGTCGCGGGCGATGTAAGGAGCCCCCTAGCGCTAGTCAATTAAGGTGAGCCTTATGGGACATATCGGCGGATGCATGTGCGGTGCGGTTCGTTACGAACTGAAGAGCGAACCATTCGATTGCGGCTGGTGCCATTGCCGCACCTGCCAGCTCACTAGCGGCGCTCCCGGCATGGTCTTTGCGAGCGTTCCCGACGGCCATTTTCAATGGACGAAAGGGGCCGACAAAGTGAAATCCGTCGCGTCATCAAGCTTCGGGCACCGAGAATTTTGCGGGGACTGCGGGACGCCGTTCCTGATGAAGGTCGATCATCAGCCTGAAACTGTGGATTTCAGCGTCGTCACGCTGGACCGGCCGGGCGCGGTCGCACCCGGCTTTCACATCTTCTGGGCAAGCAAGGTGCCGTGGTTCGAGCCGAAAGACGAGCTGCCACGGCACGACAAGTTCAGGCCGGGTACCCGCGGTCTCGAGGGAACCGAACCACCCGGCGCCTAGGTCTCAGAGGTTGCCCTCAAGCCACTGCTGAATCTGGCTGCGAGGTGCAGCACCGACCTTCTGCGCGACGGGTTGACCGCCCTTGAAAAGGAGCATGGTCGGAATTCCCCGGACGCCATAGCGCCCTGGAACGTCGGGGTTCTCGTCGATATTCAGCTTGGCGACAGTCAGCTTGTCGCCGAGCTCGTTGGAGATTTCCTCGAGCGCTGGAGCGATCATGCGGCACGGACCGCACCATTCCGCCCAGAAATCGACGAGAACGGGACCTTCCGCTCCCAATACGTCGGAAGCGAAACTCTGGTCGGTGACGGTCTTGGTGCCCATGGCAGCGAATCTCCGGTTACAAATGTTAACGACATATGGGTGGTTCGAAGACACCTCTCAAGACGCTAGGTCGAACAGCTGCGGTCCGGCGGTGTAAAGCAGCGCCGCACGTATCTCGCGCGCGGGAAAGATCACTTGAAGCGCCTCGGTATAAGCTTTCATCTGAGCGAGGTGAGCAGCGGGAATCGCCGACGCGGCCGACGGGACGCGTCCTGTCTTGAAATCCAGCACGGACACTCGCCCCTCCTCGATCAATAGCCGATCGACGGTCCCGGCGATCACGCGCCCATCTGGAAGAGTCGCCGCAAGGGGTGCTTCACCAAGCGAGCCTGGGCCGAATAGTTCGGAGAAGCTCGGATCGGCGAGCACGCTGCAGACCTGATCGGCAATTTTTTGGCGATCGGTAGCCACGGCAACGCCGGCAGACCTCTCGAGCCAGGCAATCGCGCGCTCGCGCCTGTCTTCCGGCGGGACCTCCACAAGCCGCTCGAGCAGATGATGGATGATGGTGCCGCGCTGAGCCGCCGCTCGCAAGGCCGGGCTCGGCGGCGGTGACGGTTCCCGGTCCTCCGCGACCTGCGAAGGCGCGAGCGGACGTGGTGGACGAGGCTCGGCCGGAGCCGAAGCCCGTACCCAGTGCGGCAGCGGCGGCGGCGGGCCGTTTTGCGCGCGGGCGGCCCGAGGCTCCAGCTTCCTTTGGGGAACGGAACCTCGATACCGCCAGATCGTCCCCCAGCGCCCATCCTCCTCCGGCATGGCGCCGAGCGACGAAAGCGCCGCCCTCACGCGTTTGTGCCAGCTATTCTCCGACACATCGCGGGTCGGCATGATCCCACCGATGACCAGCCGCTCGCTAGCCCGCGTCATCGCCACATAGAGCAGCCGCCAATGCTCCTCGAGATCGCGCGCCTTTTCCTCCGCGACGAGCGCATCGAATGGGGGTGACAACTCAGCTTTCCGTGGCCGGATGACCGGCACCTTGTCCGTTCCAATGGGAAGGTCCAGCGGTGGGTTTCTCCGGCCGAGGTTCGCCGGGTCTGCCGTCGCATCGGCAAGGATGACGTAGGGCGCCTCGAGCCCCTTCGCCCCGTGCACGGTCATGACCCTAACTGCATTGGCGCGCTCGGACGGGTCCCGCTGGATCTCGACGTCGCCCCGCGCGAACCAGGCTTGAAAGCGTTCAAGCGACGGCACTTCGTTTCGCTCAAACTCCAGCGCGGCCGTCATGAGTTCGTCGATCGGGTCGCGAGCGGCGAGGCCAAGTCGGCGGTAAAGCTTGCGACGGCCGTCCAGCGGACCCGACAAGATGGCCTCGAGAAACTGGGAGGGCGTTGTGAAGTCCGCCATCCCCAGGAGATCGCCTAGCGCACCGCGCGCCGCTGCAAAATCCGGGCGTTCGTTCGAGCGCTCTCGGAGCATACGCCACAGGGAGCGTTTCTCTCTTCCATAGGCGAGATCGAAAAGCTGCTGCTGATCCCAACCGATCAGTGGGGAAACCAGCAGATTTGCCAAGTTGAGGTCGTCGAGCGGCTGGATTGCGAACGTCACCGCCGCAAGCAGGTCGCGAACGGCGAACGGCTTGGAAAGGAACAACCGGTCGATACCCGCGACGGGCACTCGACGCTGGAACAGGCGCGCAACGATCAGTGACGCTAGCTCCCCGCGGCTTCGCACCAGGATGAGGATATCGCCGGCAGTGAGCGGCCGCTTGGTCGAATCGAGTATGGGAGCCTCATCGATCCACTCACGAACCTGTTCGGCAAGGCGATCCGCGTAGAGTCTAACGTCCTCATCGTGCCAGCCTTCCTCGCTCTCCTCGCCCTCTCCTTCGACGGTGAACGGCTTCCGCAATTCGACCAGGCCCGGGCGGTTCGAATGGTGCGCAAGATGGGCCGGAGGCATTCGGAACAGGCCCATCTCGCGGAATCCAACATGCTGGATCACTGCATCGACGACGTCGAGCACGGGCTGCGCCGAGCGGAAGCTGGCGTTGATGGACAGATCCCGGAACTCGGGCGCTTCATCCGACTCCTCCCGAAGCGCATCGGAATGGCGACGGAGCTCGCCACGCATCCGTTCGAACTCGCTCGGATCTGTGCCTTGGAAGCCGTAAATCGCCTGCTTGAAATCGCCGACAGTGAAGACCGTTCGGACCCGCCGTTCGGTTTCGCTCGAACCGCTGAAATATTCTCGGGCGATCTGCCAGACGATGTCCCACTGAGCCGCATTTGTGTCCTGCGCCTCGTCCACGAGGATATGGTCGGTGCGCTGATCGAGCTTGTAGCGCACCCACTCACCCATGCTCGGCTGCGCCAGCAATCGCTGCGTCCAGCGAATGAGGTCGTCGAAATCGGCAACGCCGGCAGACCGTTTGGCCTGGGCATAGGCGTCGGCAAATGCCCGTCCAGCGCGAAGTCCCGCGGCCATGTCGGACGCCAATCGCGCGCCGTTCTGGATGGTCAGAAGCTCGCCGATCAGGTTGGCGAGACGCCCCGCGTGGGACTCATAGTGAGGCTCTGCCTTAGCCTGACCCGGCGACACTCGCAGAGTGTCCTTATCCGTTAGAACGACCTTCCGGAGGCTCGGCAACGATGCAGCCCGCTCGATCGGCGAAAGCGCAAGCCAATTCTCGATGAGATCGGCGTGGCCGAGCCCCGTCTGCGCCCCCCACCTCCTGTTGGCGTCGGCAACTGCCCGGAGCAGGTGGCAATCGAAGCGGTCGTCTCCGCAATTGTGGACGACATATTCCTCGATGGATTCGTCCGGCAGGCCCATCAGAACACGGACCTTGGCCTCGATCCCGTCCGACGGTCCGAGCGCAGCAAGCGCTTCCTGTGACCTCGCGCAGCGCATAAGATATTCGACGGCCGCCGCTTCCCCGAGCCTGAGGCTAAGCGACTGGACGTCGCGAAGGAGATCTTCGTCCCGCGCCGCCTCCGCATTCGCCAGCAGATTGGCCAGCGTGGTACGCCCAAGCTCCTGCTCGGCGCGCCCTTCGAGCGCTTGGAAGCCCGGCGTTACTCCAGCCTCCGCCGGAAACGATGCAAGAAGAGTTTGCGCAAAGGCGTGAATAGTCTGGATCCGCAACCCGCCGGGTGCTTCGAGTACCCTCGCAAACAGACGTCGGGCTCGCTGGACCGTGAGCGGATCGTTGTTCTCGCCCAGCGCGAAAAGGTCCTTCTTCAGGTCCGCTTCCTTCATCCGGACCCAGGCCGCAAGCCGTGCACCGATGCGGTTTGCCATCTCCGCCGCCGCGGCCTTCGTGAACGTCAGGCAGAGGATCGTCTCCGGCGCCGCACCCGAGAGCAGGAGCCGGAGAACTCGCCCGGTCAGCACTTGCGTCTTGCCGGTCCCCGCAGATGCGGAAAGCGCCGCATGGGCCCGCGGATCGGCCGCGCGGGCCTGGTCCCCTTGAAGCTGGTGCAGGCGGCCGATGCGGTTGGACATCAGCAAACCTCTTTCATAGAGGTGCCTGCAGGGAGCTTCGGATGGCCGATAACGACAGGGACGACGCAAACGAACAAAGACGCGCAAAGCTGGTCAAAGCAGGCGTTGCCGTCGGAATCGGATCGGCGGCAATCGTCGCTGCTCTGCTGTATGCCTCGAAGGTTCGGAAGAAACCGCGCAGCTGAAGTCATTCGCGGCCGTACCATTCTTCGAGGCGCATCAGCTGATCGTAATCGCCGTAAGGAGCGTATGCGGGATTGAGCTTCGCCGTGAACGGCTCGCTTCCCGTCAGCCACTTGGCCGCCGCGTTCCGAAAATGCGCTTCCGCATGCGCAAGGAAGTCCGACGGCCCCAGGATCTTATCCGGACAGACGCGCTTGCCGAACTTGTCGCGATCCTTCGTCAGCGACCAATATTCGAACGCTAGCGGTTCGCCGGAGATTTCCGGAAACCCGCCGGCTCGAGCGATCAGCCCGAGCAAGCCGAGCTGCAGCGCAAAGCCCGCATCTACCGCCTTCTGAGCGGGCGCCTTCCCAGTCTTGTAGTCGACAATCGCAAGGCCTCCGTTCGGGAGCAGGTCGACCCGGTCTGCCTTCCCGTGCACGATCACATCGGCGATCTCCGCCTCGCCGCTAATCTCGGCCTTCAGCGGCCGTCGAGCTTCCATTCGGTCCAAGCGTGCCTGCTCCTCAATCCACTTGATCGCTTCGAGGAGCCGGGGCGCCCATAATGCGCGCAGCATCGGGTGGATCGTATCGCTCTTCAGCAGTGCCTCGGCGCGCGGGACCAGGGCATCGGGCGAACAATCGTCCTCGTTCAGCCATCGCTCCAAAACATCGTGGACCGCTGTGCCTTTCCACCGCGCGCTATGGTCCGCATTCACCGGATCTAGACTTCGCAGACCAAGCATTTGCTGCGCGTAGAACGCAAACGGGTCCGCCTTCAGTCGATCGACCGAGGTGACGGAGATACGCCGGGGGCGAAGCTCGGGCGACGGTGCTGGGCGAGGGCGATGGGTCGCCCGGATCTCCCCAGGATCATCGATCGCGGCGACAAGCCGCTCGAGTCGGGTATCGCGCGTAATGCCGCCGGTCATCGCCTCCAGCC
>JBKPJK010000529.1:0-4112 GCA_046730635.1 Pseudomonadota bacterium
GAGCACCAGGTCGACGCAATCCTTCTCAAGGACCAACTCGACTATCTCATTTTCAGCGATGAGCGGTTGCAGGATTGGGCGTGGGACCCACTGACATATTCGGGTCCCGAGGGCACCGCCTTATTCGGCCTGATGTCGCGGGATTTCGCACCGCTTGCCGAGAGGCTGCGTTCGGCGACCGGGCGGCTCGAAGGACTGCCCGCCTACCTGCGTCAGTCTCGGGAGGCGCTCGTTCCAGCGCGCGTCCCGCTCATCCATGCGCAAACCGCGGCGAAACAGAATGCGGGCCTCAATTCTCTGATCGATGACATCGTCAAGCAGAAGGCCGCGCTGTCGCCGGCCGAGCAGGCGCGGCTGGACAAGGCCGCGAGCGCGGCAAGGGCTGCAGTTGCTGAGCATCAGCAGTGGCTCGACAAGACTCTCGTTCCGAGCGCCAAGGGCAACGAACGGATCGGCCCTGCGCTCTACGACGAAAAATTGCGCCTCGCCCTCAACTCGACGCTGAGCCGCCAGGAAATTCGTGCGCGGGCGGAAGCCGAACTCAAATCGCTGCGTGCGAAGATGTATACCGTCGCTGCCGGCATGATCAAAGGCGACGCAGGCGCACCACCTGCGCCCGCCAATCCGACCGACGCACAGCAACAGGCGGTGATCGAGGCCGGAATGGCCAAGGTCTACGCCGACATTCCACCGCGCAACGATATGATTTCGTTCGCAAAGGGGTCGCTCAACGAAGCGATCACGTTCGCCAAGGCGAAGAACCTGATCGCCTTCCCGAGCTCCGATTTCAACGTGATCGAAATGCCCGAATATGCCCGGGGCGTTGCCGTCGCCTATGCCGACATGCCGGGCGCCCTGGAGAAGGATCAGCGCGGTTATTTCGACGTCATGCCCATCCCGCCAGACTGGAACCGCGAGCAGGCGGAGTCATTCCTTCGCGAATATAACAAATGGGGGATCCACGAGCTTGCCGTCCACGAGGGCGTGCCGGGCCATCTTCTGCAACTCGCACATTCGAACCTCTACAAATCGAAGCTGCGTGCAGTGCTTGCATCGGGCCCGATGATCGAAGGCTGGGCCTGCTACGGCCAGGACCTCATGGCGGACGAGGGCTTCCTCAACCGCGACCCACGGTACCTTCTCGCCCATTACAAGTTCCAGATGCGGATGCCCGTCAACGCCATCCTCGATCAGGACTTCCACGTCGGCCATCTGACGCGCGAACAGGCGATGGAGTTGATGACGAAGCAGGCTTTCCAGCAGGAGCGCGAGGCGGCGGGCAAATGGGTGCGGCTGCAGCTGAGCTCGGCCCAGCTGCCGACCTATTTCGTCGGCTATTCCGAATGGAAGGACTTGCGCGCCGCGGCTGAGAAACGTCCCGGATTCAACCTGCGCAAGTTCCACGACGAGGCGTTGAGCCACGGATCCCCGCCCGTACGCTTCATTCGCGAGCTGACGTTGGGTGAGCCTATCCGCTAGCGGACAGCGCTTCGGCCATTTCGGCGACTTCGAGCCAGCGCAGCTCCGCGGCTTCTATGTCCGCGCGATGTCGAGCAATGCGCTCGGTGAGTTCGGCGAAGCGCATCGGGTCGCGCGTATAGAGGTCCGGATCGGACAGCGATTCTTCGTCCGCAGCGATCGAGGCTTCCAGGCGCTCGATCTCGGCCGGTAGCCGGTCGTAGTCACGCTGGTCCTTGTAGGAGAGTTTCGCAGCTGCCGCCTTTGGTCTGGACGCCGTGTCCCGCCGCCCCTCGGATTTGGCAGGGGGCTGTTTGCGATGGTCCTGGTAGCGCTTACGGACCCAATCTTCGTAGCCGCCGGCAACGACGTCTACCTTGCCGGAACCGTCCAGCCCGAGCGTGATCGTGACCGTGCGGTCGAGGAAGTCGCGGTCATGGCTGACGATCAGGACCGTACCGTCGTAATCGGCGATGACCTCCTGCAACAGGTCGAGCGTTTCCAGGTCCAGATCGTTGGTCGGCTCGTCCAGCACGAGCAGGTTCGCATGTCGCGCAAACTCGCGAGCCAGCAATAGCCGCGACCGCTCGCCGCCCGACAAGGACCCGATCGGTGCGTCCGCGATTGCGGGGTCGAACAGGAACTCCTTGAGGTAGCCCTTGATGTGCTTCTTGCTCCCACGAACGTCGATCCAGTCGCCGCCGTTGGCGAGCACGTCCTTCACGCGCCGGTCCGGCTCCATGAGCTTGCGCTGCTGGTCGATGACGATGCCCGACAGGGTCCGTGCCTGCGTCACCTTGCCGCTGTCGGGCTTGAGCTCGCCGGTCAGCAGTTTGAGCAAGGTCGTCTTGCCTGCGCCGTTCGGGCCGACGATTCCGATGCGATCGCCCCGCTGCACCCGCAGAGTGAAGTCGCGGATGATCGGCCGTTCGCCGAGATTCTTCGAGACCTGCTCCGCATCGATCACGGTCTTTGAGCGAACGTCATCCTCGGCGAGGGCGAGTTTCGCCGCTCCGACGGAGCCGAGCATGGCGGCGCGCTGCGCACGCATCTCTTGCAGTTTCGCAAGGCGGCCCTGGTTTCGCCGCCTGCGCGCCGTCACCCCGCGCTGAAGCCAATGCAGCTCCAGCTTGAGCTTCGCGTCGAGCTTCTCCGCCGCGCGTGCCTCCTCCTCATAAACGCGTTCGGTCCAGGCCTCGAACCCGCCGAAGCCGATCTCGGCGCGGCGCAACTGGCCCCGGTCGAGCCACAAGGTGCTGCGCGTCAGGCGAGTGAGGAACGTTCGGTCGTGGCTGATGACGATGAAGGCGCCTGTGAAGCGCTTCAGCCAATCCTCGAGCCATTCGATCGCCCCGAGGTCGAGATGATTGGTCGGCTCGTCGAGCAGGAGCACGTCCGGATTCTGGGCGAGCGCCCGCGTGATCGCAGCCCGACGCCGCTCGCCGCCGCTGGCCGTTGCGACCGGGCGGCTCAGATCGATGCCGAGCTGGTCGGCGATCGCCGCCGCCTCGTGAGCTTGCGGCGTATCCGGGCCGTCAAGCACCCAGCCTTCCAGCGTATCGAAGCCGGTCATATTCGGATCTTGCTCGAGCAGCACGACGTGCGTGCCGGGTACGATCGTGCGTTTGCCCTCGTCCGAGTCGATCAAGTCGGCGAGGCACTTCAAGAGCGTCGTCTTGCCGGCGCCATTGCGGCCGATCAGCGCAAGGCGATCACGCTCGCCGACATAAAGGTCGAGGCCGCGGAACAGCCAGCCCTCGCCCTGGATAAGACCAAGGCCTTCGTAAGAAAGGATGGGCGCCGCCATGCGAGCGCCGTAGACAATGATGCGTACGAGTGGAAAGTGTGGCTTCTCCGCCGCCCGCGCCTCTTCTTCATAGACCCGTTCGGTCCACGCCTCGAATCCGCCAAAGCCGATCTCGGCTCGCCTGAGCTCGCCGCGGTCGAGCCACAGCGTGCTGCGCGTCAGCCGAGTCAGGAAAGTCCGGTCGTGGCTGATCGCGATGAACGCGCCCTTGAACCGCTTCAACCATTCCTCGAGCCACTCGATCGCGCCGAGGTCGAGATGATTGGTCGGCTCGTCGAGCAGCAGCACGTCGGGACCTTGCGCGAGTGCGCGGGTGATCGCCGCGCGGCGCCGCTCGCCGCCGCTCGCGGTCCCGGTGGGCCGCAAGAGGTCGATTCCGAGCTGGTGGGCGATCGCTGCGGCTTCGTGCCGCTCCGGCGCGTCCGACCCATGCACGACCCAGTCGTGCAGCGTCGCGAAGCCCTCCATCCGCGGATCCTGCTCGAGCAGGACGACATTGGTGCCGGGCACGATCGTGCGCCTGCCTTCGTCGGGATCGATCAATCCGGCGAGGCACTTGAGCAACGTCGTCTTGCCCGCGCCATTGCGGCCGATGAGCGCGAGCCGGTCGCGCTCGCCGATGAACAGGTCGAGGCGGCGGAACAGCCATCCTTCGCCCTGGACGAGGCCAAGGTCTTCGTAGGAGAGGATCGGCGCCGGCATTGGGCAGCGTGTAACGAGCCAATCCGTCATGCTGAACTTGTTTCAGCATCCATGGCGATGAAGAGCGGAGCGCGTCTCGAAAATGGACCCTGCAACGAGTTCAGGGTCACGGCCTGCGCGCGACCTGTTGCCGGTGCGCAACGCC
>JBKPJK010000530.1:0-2553 GCA_046730635.1 Pseudomonadota bacterium
CCCTGACGCGGTTCCCGTGATCCGCGAGCATGTCGCGATCCTGCTGCTGATGGTCGCAATGGTCGTCCTGTTCCGCATCGGATACGAGCAGAGCGGCAATGTGATCGCCTTGTGGGTTTCCGACTTCACCGACCGGTCGATCGATCTGCTCGGCGTACGCGCAACTATTCCGGCGACCTGGTTCCAGTCGATCAATCCGCTGCTGATCATTGTCGGCACGCCGATCCTGATCCGCATCTGGAGGCGCGGAAAGAAAAAGGAGACGACTGCGCACCTGCTTCGGCGAATGGCGATCGGGTGCGTCATCGCGGCCGCCGCAATGCTGACGATGGTCCTTGCCGGGCTCGCCAGCGGAGCGGAAGGCGCAAGGGTCAGCTCACTCTGGGTCTTCGCTTATTTCGTGCTGCTCACTCTCGGCGAGCTTTTCGTGATCCCCGTGGGCCTGACTCTAATCGAATCCCTCGCTCCGGTCCGCTTTGCGTCGATGGCAATGGGCGGCTGGTACATCGCGAAGTTCCTCGGGAGCCTCGGCGCCGGATTCATGGGCGCCTACTGGCTCGCGATCCCGCCATGGATGTTCTTTGCATTCGGCATGATTTCGACGATCGTTGCCGCTGCGTGCCTCTACACGATGTCGCGAGTGCTGAAGTCGGTTTAAGGATCTATTCGGTTGGGCGTTAGGGCGGCAGTGGGCCGCGAGCCCCAGAGCGCGTAAAAAAGAACGTACAGCTCGCACAACGCGGTCAGCAGGAACGCCCAGTGCAGGCCGAACAGGTCCGCGACCTTGCCGTTCACGACCACCAGCCCGCCGCCGGCAATGGCCCAGATCAGCCATCCCGATCCTTCCTCGGTCAGAGGGCCGAGCCCGCGGATTGCGAGCGCGAAGATGGTCGGGAACATGATCGACGTGAACAAGCCGACGAAGATCAGAGCGTACATCGCCGTCGGGCCGTGCGAGAGCGTCGCGACCAGCGCTGCAACCACGCCGCCGAAGGCGAAGCAGGCGAGGACCTTCTCGGGAGCGATCGCGCGCATGAGGAAGGCGCCGGCGAAGCGTCCGACCATCATCCCGCCCCAGAAGAAGGTGAGATAGAAGGCCGCCTGTTCGTGCGTGATGTTCGCGACCGTCGGCTGAGAAGCGAAGTTGATGAACAGGCTTCCGACGCTGATTTCCGCCCAGACGCACGCGGCAATCCCGCCGCAACCGAAGATCAGATTGCGGTGGTTCCAAAGCGACAGGTGCTTGCGTTGCTCGGCCGCGATGCGGCGCGTCGTCGCACCCAGCTCCGGCAGTTTCGCAAAACCGATGATGAGCGCGAGGAGAGCCAGCACGCCGGCGACGATCAAATATGGAAGCTCGGTCGCCTGCGCGTCCGCCAAGTGCTGCGCGTGAGTCAGCTGCACGCCTTCGCCGGTCGTGCCGCCGAGGGTGCGCGCGAGGATCAGATATTTGCCGAAGATGATCGCAAGCACGTCGCCGGCCGTGTTGAACGCCTGGACGAGGGTGAGGCGCGATTCGGCGGTCTCGGGCGGGCCGATAACGGCCACGTAGGGGTTGGCCGCCACCTGCAGCAACGCAATGCCCGACGAGACGACGAACATCGCGGACACGGTCACCCAATAAGATGGGATGCTGGCCGCCAGAACCATGCCGAGCGAGCCTACCGTCATCACGGCAAGGCCGGTGATCAGTGCTCGTTGATAGCCGATTCGCTCGATGAGAAATGCCGCGGGAATGGACGCAACCAGATAGCCGATGAACCAGATCCATTCAGTCAAAGTGGTCTGGAAGTAATTGAGCTCGAACACGCTCCTAAGGTGCGGCAGCAGCGTTCCGTTGATGACGCTGATGAAGCCCCACATGAAGAACAGGGTCGTGAGCAGGGCCAGCGCCGGCGCATAATTCGACGTCCGGATGTCACTAGCTGAAACAGTCGTGGCTGCCGATCCGGCCATCAATCGAGTCCCCTCCAAGTATGCAATGCTTGCTGTCGAATCCGCTTTCCCGAAAAGAATTGGCGCAACCTATAAGTCTGAGTATTTCTCGGGGCAATGAGCGACGAATCTTACTGATGACGCTTCGGTTGCTGCAGCGCCGCACCGGCAACGGGGAGCGATCGGTGCTCGCCGACCAAGGGGGGTCGGCGCGGGTTGTGAACGGCGTAACGTCCACCCGCGAACTCGCGCTCAAGGCGATCGAGTCCAGCGTGACGATCGCGGAGATGATCTCATTCCTGGGTCTCGGCGATGAACTCGATCCGCGAGCCGAGCTCGCCGCGAACAGGATCCTCGCACCGATCGATCATGAGGACCCTGCGCATCTCTTCATGTCGGGCACGGGCCTCACGCATCTGGGTTCGGCGGATGCGCGCGATCGCTTGCATCGAATGTCGGAAAGCGAGCTTCAGACCGACTCGATGCGAATGTTTCTGGACGGCGTGAAGTCCGGCAAACCGGCGAAGGGCGAGACGGGGTGCCAGCCGGAATGGTTTTATAAGGGGGACGGTTCACAGCTTGTCGGGCCGGAGCAGCCGCTCACAGCCCCCGATTTTG
>JBKPJK010000531.1:0-2931 GCA_046730635.1 Pseudomonadota bacterium
TGCAGGTCCTGACCGTCGATGCTGGCACCGGTGAGACGATCCAGGTGGTTTGCGGTGCTCCGAATGCCCGCGCCGGGATGCTCGGCGTGTTCGGGCCCCCCGGCACCTATATTCCCGGCAGCGACATCACCCTGAAGGTCGCGGCGATCCGCGGAGTCGAGAGCCGAGGCATGATGTGCTCGTCGCGCGAGCTCGAGCTTGGCGACGATCATAGCGGCATCATCGAACTGCCGGAAGACGCACCGGTCGGAGCCGTCTACACGCACTATGCAGGCCTCGACGATCCGGTGTTCAACGTGAACGTCACCCCCAACCGGCAGGATTGCATGGGCGTGCGCGGAATCGCCCGCGACCTTGCGGCCGCCGGGATGGGCAAGCTGAAGCCGCTCGCAGTCCCGCAGATCGAGGGCGCCTTCCCGTGCCCGGTGCCGATCCGGATCGAGGACCCGGAAGGCTGTCCGGCCTTCTTCGGTCGGGCGGTCACGGGTGTCAGCAATGGGCCGTCGCCCGACTGGATGCAGCGCCGTCTCAAGGCGGCTGGGCAGCGTCCGATCTCCGCCCTCGTCGACATCACCAACTATGTGATGCTCGAGCATGGCCGCCCGGCCCACGCCTACGACATCGCCAAGCTGACCGGCGGCCTCACTGCCCGCCCCGCGAAACCCGGCGAAAAGGTCCTGGCCCTCAACGAGAAGGAATATTCGCTCGAAACGTTCATGACCGTGATCGCGGACGACCGGCAGGTCCACGACATTGGCGGCATCATGGGCGGTGAGGATTCCGGCGTCAGTGAAGACACGACCGACGTCATGCTTGAGGTCGCCTATTTTACGCCGGAGCGGATCGCCCGGACCGGGCAGGCCCTCGGCCTGACAAGCGACGCACGGAGCCGCTTCGAGCGTGGAGTGGATCCGGCCTTTCTCGATGAAGGCCTCGCGATTCTTACCGGTCTGATCGTCGATATCTGCGGAGGCGAGCCGTCTGCGGCGCTGCGCGTCGGCCAGGCGCCAATTGAGCGCCGAACGATCGAGTTTGACTTCGGCCGGACCAAGGCGCTGAGCGGGATCGACGTCCCCGAGGCGCGCCAACGAGAGATCCTCGAGAGGCTCGGCTTCGAGCTGAACGGGACGACCGTAACGATCCCGACGTGGCGGCGCGACGTCGAAGGGCCTGCCGACCTGGTCGAGGAAGTCGCCCGAATCGAGGGCTATGACAAAGTGCCCTCGATGCCGCTCGAGCGAGCCGCCGGAGTGGCAAAGCCGACCGCAACGCGCTCACAGCTGATGGAGCGGCGTCTGCGTCGCACCGCAGCCGCGCGAGGTCTCGACGAGGCCGTCACCTGGAGCTTCATCTCCGAAGGCGAGGCCGATGCGTTCGGCGGCGCCGACTGGCGGCTGGCCAATCCGATCAGCGAGGACCTCAAGGTCATGCGCCCCTCGCTGCTGCCGGGTCTCATCTCCGCCGCGCGGCGGAACCTCGATCGTGGCGCTTCGTCCGTGCGACTGTTCGAGGTCGGACGGCGCTACCTCGGCGACGCCGAGCACCCGACTCTGTCGGTCCTTCTCGCAGGGGAGAAGCGCGGCCGCGAGTGGCAATCCGGGAAGGCGCAGCCGTTCGGCCCCTACGACCTGAAGGCTGAAGTCAGCGCGTTGCTCGAGGCGGCCGGTGCGCCGGTTGCGAATCTGCAGGTGTTCCCTGACGCCGGACCGACCTGGCATCCCGGGCGCTCGGCAAGGCTCGGCCTCGGCCCCAAGACGATCGTGGCGAGCTTCGGCGAGCTTCACCCGAGACTGCAAAAGGAGCTGAATGCCCCCGCGGGGGCTGTGGCGGCGGACATCTACCTCGATGCGATCCCCGCTCCGCGCTCACCGGGCCGTGCGCGCGTGGCCTATGCTCCTCCGCCGCTGCAGGCCATCACGCGCGATTTCGCGTTCCTCGTCCCTGCCGATCTGGCGTCCGACAATCTGCTCCGTGCGATCCGCGGCGCAGACAAGAGCGCGATCACCGGGGTCCGTCTGTTCGATCGTTTCGACAGCCCCGAGGGATTGTCGCTGGCCTTCGAAGTCAAACTGCAGCCGTCGGAGAAAAGCTTCACCGACGAACAGATCGGCGAGATCTCACAGCGGATCGTCGCCGCGGCGGACAAGCTAGGCGCGCGCCTCCGGAGCTGAAACGAGGGCGTTGATTGCCGAGTGGACCCGGGCCTCGATATCGTCGCGTTTCAGTCCGGGAGGTATGACTTCGCCGACTTTAAAGGTGACCGTTCCGGGACGGTGAACGATTCCGCGGCCCCACAGGCGGCCGCTGTCCACGGCCACCGGCACCACCGGGAGGGCGAGCGCGCGATACAAACCCGCAAAGCCTGATCGCAGCGGCGGCGTCTTTCCCGCGGGCACCCTGGTACCCTCAGGGAAGATCATCACCGGGCGGCCCGATTGCAGCGCGTCCTTGCCGGCTGCCACCATTTCCCGGAGCGCCTTCGCCCCCGCGCTTCGCTCCACGGGGATCACGCCGTAACGCCTGGTGAGGAACCCAAAGAGGGGAATGTCGGCGAGCTCGCGCTTGATGACGATAACCGGAAGCTTCGAAAGACGGACCATCTCGGTCGTCTCGAACATCGCCTCATGCTTCACGGCGATGAGGTAGGCGCCGTCGGGGATGACGCCATCGACCTTCGTTTGGATTCCGAGAATGTTGCGGGTGAGCCAGTGGTTCAGCTCGACCCAGCTTAGCACGACTGCAAGGGTCGGCCGCCGGCCGAACAGGCTCGCGACGACGCCCGCCAGAACCCACAGGACCGTGCCCAGGTAGAACAGCGCGGTGTAGACGAGCGACCGCAGGACTACCGTCACAGGTCGACCCAAACCGCAATCCGGCGGAGCACATATTTGTTATACTCGCCGAACAAGGTGAGGAAGGTCGGCTCGGTGC
>JBKPJK010000532.1:0-5064 GCA_046730635.1 Pseudomonadota bacterium
TACCATCCCCTCCCACCTTGGTTTTCCAGTTACGCAGGAGCGTCTGGACGGTCTTTGGCGCGGCTGAAGCGGGCGAGTCGCTGTTTCGTCACATGAAAAAGGGGACCCGCAGAAGCGAATCCCCTTCTCAACTTCAAACCTTCTGAAGTTTATTTCAGATGGTTCGAAAGATGCTTGTTCATCTCGAACATGCTGACTCGGTCCTTACCACCGAAGACCTTCTTCAGCTTGTCATCGGCGAGAATTTCCCTCTTGTTCTGAGGGTTTTGCAGGTTGTTCTTGCGAATGTGATCCCACACTTTCGAAACGACCTGGCTGCGGGGAAGCGGCGCGCTGCCGCAAATCGCTGCGAGATCCGCCGAGGGAGTCACCGGGCGAGCGAGTCCGCCCCCTGCTTTACGTGCGCCTTGTGCCATCATGGCCCTCCTGTTGTTCCTGTCTGTGGATAGAGCGCAAACCCAAGTGCTTTGCAATGCTGTTACAGAGAGAAAATCAGCGATTTTCTAGCGCGAACGGAACGACCTTGTTCTGAGCATCGTGACCGATGTCCGCCCGGCCGCCGTAAGCGATGCCCGAACGGTTGCACCATTCCTCCACGATCGACTCTTCGTCGCGGCCGAAATCCGGGTCGTTTTCGGGAATATTGCCGATCCGTCCGAGCCTTAGGCGACCGACCTGCCGGACGTTCTCGCTCGAGGTCACATGAAACATGGTCCGGTCGATCCGGTAGAGATGTTCGTCGATGTCCTCGATCAACAGATCGACGCCGGCGAAGTCCGGCTCCAGCGGAGTTCCGAGAAGATTCGACAATACGGTGAGGTTGAAGGCCATGGCGGGCGGCCGAACATCGCTTTCGACCGACGAGGCTTCGCGCCGCACCAGCCAATCGAGCGCCCGGTTCACGGCCTGCTCGCCCCCTGACCGCACGATATCCTGCGGCATCGGGCCCCAGGCGACATCGAGACCGGCCTTGTGAAAGCCCGCGAGCAGGAAGCCCGCATCGCTATAGCCCATGTAGACCTTATCCCGCGCCGCAGCCGGCAACTCTGCGAGAGCTGCCGCGGCGATCCGGTTCGATCCGTACCCCCCACGTGCAAACCACACGGCATCGACCGCCGGATCGGCCATCACTTCGAGAAGCGCGGCCAGGCGCGCCTGATCGGCGCCGGCGAAATGCCCGTCGGACAGGAACGACTGCGGATGGATCGCGAGTTCGCAGTCGCCACGATCGGTGACCAGTGCCCGCACGGCGTCCGCCGCTTCGCGCTTGAGGGAACAACTGGGGGCAACGACGGCAATACGCATCTTCAGGCGGACTCCACCGCATATTCGTCGCCGTAGAATTTGCTGGTGCTGCGCGTGTGGAAGGTGATCGCCTTGATCGGCTCGTATCGCGGCTCACCGAGACCCGGCAGCACTTCCAGGACCTCGTCCTCCCACAAATAGACGTTGGTCGGGAACGACACCCTGGCGCGCGTCAGGTGCGAACCGTCGCTCGGTTTGCCGACGCGGTGCGTGGTCGAGGGCAGGCGGTCATTGGAGATCCGCTGCATATAGTCGCCGGTATTGATGATGATCGATCCGCGCGGCGCGTGCATCCGAACCCATTTGTTCGACCGGTGATTCCATACCTGCAGGCCGTCGGTGCTCGTGGCGGGAAGGATGGTGAAAAGGTCGACGTCTTCGTGGCCAAGCAGGCGCCCCGCGCCGGAGCGGTCCTGCTCCTCGGTCATCGCCGGATAGTGGTTCAGCCGGAGTCCGAAATTCGTTCCCGTCAGCTTCCGGTCATAAATGTGCGGATCGACCCCAAGGCCCATGAACATCGCCTGCGCGATGGGCTTGAACAGCTGTTCGTGCGCCAGGACGAGCTTCCGGAACTGGCGCTCAAATTTGGCATCGGGCCAATAATCTTCCGCTCGAAACTCGCCGGCATTGCGGTGCGGAACATCGAAGGCTCGCCGGCACCAAACCCAACCTTCGACCAGATCGGGGTGGATGTCGCTGGTCTCCTCGATCGGGAAATAGCCCTGGTTGACGGAGCCGAAGCGTTCGCCGCGAAAGCGCATCTTCTCTTCGAGCGGCGTCGACGTGAACAGGTCCAGGGTTGCGTCCTGCATCTCGTCATAGAGTGCGGGATCGACCCCATGGCCGGTCAGCACGGCAAAGCCGATTTCCTCGAGTGCGCCGGCAAATGCATCGGCAAACCGCGCCTTGTCGGCTCCGCCGCCGCGCAGGAAAGGCTCGAAGTCGAGCGTGGCGATCGAGTAATTCTCGTCGAATTCGTCCTGCTCGCCCTCGGCCAGGCGATAGGTGTGCTCCTTGCGGACCTGATCGTACTTTCGAAATTCGCGACTGAGCGCGTTGACGTCCGTCATGCCGTCACCGCCGTTGTCGCGGCTTCCGCCTTATGCTCACGCCGCCCCTTCCACGCCGCATGCGCCATGATGGCGGCGGCATAGAGGACGACCACAATCACCAGCCAGCGAAGAAGCTCCAGCGGCATCGACTTGACGATGAACGCGGCGACCAGGACGGCGGGCACCCCTCCGATGGCGAGGCCGACCACCACCCGCAAATCCATCTGGCCCATCTGGATGTGCCGAACGCACGCCCCTGCCCCCATCACTGCGGCGCCGGCCGCCATGATCGGGAAGATGAGCCGCGGATCCATTCCCATGAGACTGAGCGTCACAAGCGTCGGAGCGTAATTGCCCACGCCGAAGTTGAGGAGGACCCCGAACGCAAAATTGGCGGCAATGGCGACAATCGTCAGTCCCATCGGCAGTGCGGCGGCGGTGCCTCCGCCAGGGAACAAGTGAAGATTGGTCATCGCATAAGCGATCGCCGCGAGCACGAGCCCCACCGCGACGACGAGCTGGACGATCCAAACGCGGGCGCGAGCGACCAGCGGAGCGCCGACCAGTCCGCCGAGCAAAACCGCCAGCGCGCAGCCGAACAGCAAGACCGGGTCGACCCTCACGCCGAGCAGGATCAGGAAGATCACGCTCTCGGCCATGGCCGGCGGAGTCAGGCCGACCAGCATGGTTGGGGGCAACAGCCTGTCCGGCACCATGCGACGGAACTTCATCCAGGCGGTCGTCGGCGCAAACGAACCGATGCCTAGCGTATCGAAGAAGCTGACCACAGCGCCAAGCACCATCGCCTCGAGCTTCGGTTTGGCATGTTTCTCGATCGCCGCGCGCGCCAGCACGAAGGTGAACAGCAGGATCGCGAGGATCAGCGGAACCAGAAGCGCAATCAGCATTGGCCGCTCTCCCCATGGCGCTGCGTGGCGCCTGCTTTAGCTCTGGCGCGTGACGCACTCATAGGGCAGTTTTCCCCGCCTTGGGGAGACCGTCATGAAGAAAAGCGTTTCGATCGCGATTGCCGTTGCCGCACTGTTCTCCACCTCGGCGGCGCCGCCCGTTGCCTACAGCGTGCTCATCCGCGGCGGAACGATCTATGACGGTTCGGGCGACACGCCTTACGTGGGCGACGTCGCGCTGAAAGGCGACAAGATCGTCTATGTCGGTCCGCATGCTCCCGGCCGCGCGGCCCGGACCGTGAATGCCACTGGAAAAGCCGTTTCGCCCGGCTTCATCAACATGCTCAGTTGGGCGAACGAGAGCCTGATCGCGGACGGGCGCGGCCTCAGCGACACGGTGCAGGGGGTCACGATGGAAGTCATGGGTGAAGGCGATTCCATGGGTCCCTGGAGCCCGGAGATGAAGCGGCTCGAGCTCAAGCGGCAGGGCGACATCAAATATCCGATCCGCTGGACCACTCTCGGCCAGTACCTCGACTACATGGCCAAGAAGGGCGTGACGCCCAACCTCGCATCCTTCGTCGGCGCAACCACCGTGCGCAGGCATGAGATCGGCGAAAAGGATCTCGACCCGACGCCTGCCCAGCTCACTCGAATGCGCGCGCTCGTGCGCCAGGCGATGAAGGAGGGCGCGATGGGCGTCGGCTCGTCGCTGATCTACGCCCCGGCCAATTATGCGAAGACGCCGGAGCTCGTGGCGATCACGAGCGAGGCGGCGAAGTGCGGCGGCATGTACATCAGTCACATGCGCTCCGAGGGCAACAAGCTGCTCGAAGCGATCGACGAGCTGATCTCGATCAGCAAGGAGTCCGGTGCTCCGGCCGAGATCTACCACTTCAAGCAGGGCGGACAGCCCAATTGGGGCAAGATCGACGCCGCCATCGCCAAGGTGAACGACGCCCGTGCCGCCGGCCAGCGCATCACCGCCGACATGTACACCTATCCCGCAGGAGCGACGGGTCTCGACGCCGCGATGCCGACCTGGGTGCAGTCCGGCGGACTGGAAGCTTGGATCAAGCAGCTGAAGGATCCGGCGGTGCGGGCCCGCCTGGTCAAGGAGATGCGGACACCGTCGAACGACTGGGAGAATCTACTGCTGCTGTCGGGAAGCCCCGACAGGGTGCTGCTGATCGCCTTCAAGAATCCCAAGCTCAAGCCCCTCACCGGCAAGACCCTCGGCGAGGTCGCGAAAATGCGCGGCAAGACTCCCGAAGAGACGGCGATGGACCTCGTCATCGAAGACGGAAGCCGGGTCGGCACGATCTACTTCATCATGAGCGAGGACAATGTGAAGCGCGAGGTCGGGCTTCCCTGGATGAGCTTCGGCTCGGACGAGGCTTCGGAGGCTCCCGAGGGCGTGTTCCTCAAGGCCAGCAGCCATCCCCGCGCCTACGGCAATTTCATCCGCGTCCTGTCCGAATATGTCCGCAAGGATCACGCGACGACGTTGCCGGACGCGATCCGGCGCCTGACCTCACTGCCTGCGACGAATCTGTCGCTGAAACAGCGCGGTTGGCTGAAGCCCGGCTATTACGCCGACGTCGTCGTGTTCGATCCGGACAAGGTCCAGGACCACGCGACCTTCGAAAAGCCGAAGCAACTCGCGACGGGCGTGGATGATGTCTTCGTCAACGGCGTCCAGGTGCTGAAGGACGGCAAGCACACCGGCGCCAAGCCGGGCCGTGTGGTTCGTGGGCCGGGATGGACGGGCTGGCCGGGCGGAGGAGCGTGCAAGTGAA
>JBKPJK010000533.1:0-1539 GCA_046730635.1 Pseudomonadota bacterium
ACCCCGGGGAGAGCGCGGAGTAAGCCGTAAAGCCATTGCGCAGGGAGTGCCGGAGTGATTTCGGCGTACCTGTGTTGGCCTGCGTGCGTCTTTTTTGTTGTGCACGCAAGGCAGTGGGTGCGTCGTGCACCCGGCATTCCCTGCGCCCTTGTGTCCAAAAAATTTGGCAGAATGTGCGAACGGGCGGTTGATCAGAACCGCCCGTTGCTGGAACTGAGCCCGCTGCGCCCAAAGGCATAGAGCCTGTAACAGAGCGAGGGACAGCTCCGGTGTCTTCCTCAACCCGAACAGTTGCAAGGGCTTCGAGCCCGTACCAGGCAAGGAAGGGAGTGGATGATGACACAAAATGATCTGGTTGTCGTCGGCATCGATGTTGCCAAGGACAAGGTAGATGCATGCATTCGGACCGTGACGGAGCGGAGGACCTTCCCAACGACCGCGTCGGGGCGACGCAGTTTGATTGCATGGCTTCGCAAGCATCAGGTCGGCAAGGCGGTGATGGAGGCCAGCGGCGGCTACGAGCGCGTCTGGGCCAAGGCGTTGCGCCAGGCAGGTCTTGAAGTGCGGATCGTCGATCCCAAACGGGTTCGCAGCTTCGCGGAATCGGCGGGCCGCCTTGCGAAAAACGATAAGATCGACGCGGAGATGATCGCCTGGTTCGCCGAGACTTTCAGCGCGGCGCCAAGCCAGGTCGAGGATCCCGCGCATGAGGAAATCAAGGCGCTGGTGAAGGGACGCAAAAGCCTGATCGATCTTAGAACGCGTCTGGAAATGCAGAAGGAACATGAGACGCCGCGCCTTGTTCAAAAGGCTCACGCGCACCTTCTGAAGAAGCTCGCCGACGAAATCGCCGCGATCGAGACTGCGATCGGCGCGAAGATCAAGGCCGCGCCGGCCTTCGCCGTCCGCGCCGAGATCATCCAGAGCGTGCCGGGCTTTGCCAAAGCGACCGCATTGACGCTGCTTGCGGGGCTGCCGGAACTCGGACAGGTGAGCAACGAGGTCGCCGCCGCGCTGGTGGGCGTCGCTCCTTATGACGATGACAGCGGAAAACGTCACGGCCAACGCTGCATCAAAGGCGGCCGTCGCTGGCTACGAAATGCTCTCTACATGCCCTGTGTCGGTGCGGCGACGCTGAACAATCCGGTGTTCAAGGCCTTCTATCAACGCCTGATTGCCAAGGGGAAGGCGCCAAAGGCCGCGTTGATCGCCTGCATGCGCAAGCTGATCGTCATCCTCAACACCATGATCGCCCGCGGCGAGAAGTGGGATCCCAAACGATACCAGTTGGCCTGACGAGCGCGCCGTCTCGCGCTCGGACCGCGGCCGAGCGCATGCAAAGCTCAAGGACCGGCGAGCGGACGGGGTCAAGGCCGTCAGCCGCCGAAGGCGGTGGCGCGCCAGCGCCAGCCTTGGGGCCGGCCGATCACCGGTCTACTTCAACAACCCAGTTGCTCAATATTCGAGGAGGGTGGAACGAGAAGCAAAGCTCGGGCGCATCACGCCGCGAGAACGCAGACTCATATCGCCTCACAACAC
>JBKPJK010000534.1:0-1246 GCA_046730635.1 Pseudomonadota bacterium
AGCCGCTGCTCGAGTCGGAGCTGTTCGGCCATGTCGCGGGCGCCTTCACCGGCGCGGTGGCCACCACCACCGGCGTGTTCGCCGCCGCCGACGGCGGCACGCTGTTCCTCGACGAGATCGCCGACATGCCGCTCACAACGCAAGCCAAGATCCTGCGGGTGCTGACCGATCAAAGCTATCACCGGGTAGGCGGCCAGCGGCCCGTCAAGGTCGACGTCCGCGTACTCTCCGCGACGTCGCGCAACCTGCAGGACGAGATCTCGGCCGGACGTTTCCGCGAGGACCTGTTCTACCGACTGAACGTCGTGCCTGTACGTCTCCCGGCGTTGCGCGAGCGGCGGGAGGACATCCCGGAACTCGTCAGTCACTTCCTGGCGCGCTTCGCCGCCGAACGCAGGATGCCGGGGCTCCGCATTTCCGAAGAAGCCATGGCCGCGCTGCAGGCGCACGACTGGCCGGGCAACGTCCGACAACTGCGGAACATCATCGAGCGCACGATCATCCTTGCGCCCGGCGACCGCGTGTCGTGCATCGACGTCGACCTCCTGCCGCCTGAGATTCTGGACAACCAGAATGCCATGGGCGGCTCGACAGCGGCGATGGCGATCATGGGGAGTCCGCTTCGCGAAGCCCGCGAATCCTTCGAGCGAGAATATCTGAAAATCCAGATCCGGCGTTTCTCGGGCAACATCTCGCGCACGGCGTCGTTCATCGGGATGGAACGTTCCGCACTCCACCGGAAGCTCAAGGCCCTGGGCATCGGCGAGAAGAGGGACGAGGAAGAATAAGGAGACGCGAATGGCGGCGCGGTCGCTGAGCCTGCAGGACCATTTCCTGAATAGCGTCCGCCGCGCCAAGCTGCCGGTCACGATCTTCCTGGTCAAAGGCGTCAAGCTGCAGGGCGTCATTACCTGGTTCGACGCCTTTTCGCTCCTCCTTCGGCGGGAGGGCGCATCCCAGCTCGTCTACAAGCATTCCATATCGACGATCATGCCCGCGGAGCCCCCACCGGATTTCGTCGCAAGCTCGGCCGCGGAGCATGGTGGTAAGGCGGCGCTCCAGGACATGTTCCTAGCGGCAGCTTCGCGGGACGCGGAGCGTATGACTTTGTTCCTCGTCAACGGGGTCATGCTCCAGGGAACCGTGACAGGCTTCGACCAGTTCAGCCTCGTCCTCGAGCGCGGCGGTCAGATTCAGCTCGTCTACAAGCACGCACTTTCGACCTTACAGCCGGCGCATCCGCTCA
>JBKPJK010000535.1:0-2144 GCA_046730635.1 Pseudomonadota bacterium
GCCCGAGCGAGCGGCTCCAGATCCGAAGCCCATTGCTCAGGGTGACGCGTTGATTCGAGGTGCAGGTAAAGTAGCCAAGCCCAACCGTAAGGCCGTTCGAATCCGCGGCTAAGCGGTCGTTCCAGATAGGCCAGCTCCGCGGCAATTTTATCGGGCGTGAAGCTGTCGTCTGCCAGCGTTGCGATTGCCGCGGCCTCAGACACGCGTGGAAACAGTCGGCGCAACGTCAGCAATGTCCACCAGCCGTGGACGCAGCTGTGCCAGTCGAAGCTGCCGTAAAAGATCGGATGAAGCGTGCGCGGTGGGAGCGCGTCGCCCTCATCGAGCAAAACATGGTCGAGCTTGTTCGGATATTCCCGGGTCACGTGGCCGAGTGCGATGCCGGCCATCCGCGATGCGGTCGCAGCGTCGAGCTTCATCGGAACCCCGCGAAATAGAGAATGAGGATATTGGCGATCAGCAGCGGGATTGCGGTTGCAACCTGCACCTTGATCACCCCGTACTGGCTTTTCAGCTCCAGCAGCGCAGCGGGCACGATGTTGAAGTTCGCCGCCATGGGCGTCATCAGCGTGCCGCAGAAGCCCGACAGCATCCCCACCGCGCCGACGACTGCCGGGTTACCGCCATCCGCATGGATCAGGATCGGCACTCCGATCGCCGCCGCCATGACCGGAAATGCCGCGAAGGCATTCCCCATGATCATCGTGAACGCGACCATCCCGAGGGCATAAAGGAGGACGGCGAGGAACACGCTGCCCTGTGGAATGATCGTGCCGACGATCGCGCCGACTGCGGTGCCTACCCCTGCGGCTGCGAATATCACGCCGAGCGAGGCAAGCATTTGCGGCAGTACGATCGCCCAGCCGATGGCATTGGCGAGCCTGCTGCCCTCGTCCACGGCCGCCATCGCGGGCGGACGAAGCCAGGCATAACCGACGAGCAAAGCAATGATGACCCCGCAGCCAAGAAGCACCAGCGTCACGGCTTTGGGATCGATCAGGCTCAGTCCTTTGAGCGGCGTGTAAGTGAATAGCAAAGTCCCGACGAAAGCCGTGAACGGGATGATCAGCGCAGGCAGGAAAAGCTTGTTGCCATGCTGCGACGAGCTTTCTTGTCGCTCCTGCGGCGTGCTGAACTCCTTCGAACCGCGGCCAATGACGTGGAAGCCCGCGATCGCCACCAGGCCCATCACCAATGCGCCATTGCCGATGTCGCCGATCAAGTCGCCGAACCAAAGGCTCGCAACCAGCAGGGACCAGAACGCCGCATTGCCCCAGCGCTTCGGGTTGGTCTCGTCGCGGGCGCTGCCCATCGCGAATCCCGCGAACACCGCCCCCGCAAAGACGTAGAGCCAGTGGAGGTCGATCATTTGCGCCGCTCAAGCCGGCGGTCGAGCGAAAGCAGCCGCGCCCCGTGAATCAGGAAGGCACAGATCGCGCTCGGGATCGCCCAGACGGACAGTTGGAACGGCGTCAGCTGGATCCCGAAGCTCGCGAGCGAGCTCTGGATCAGAAGGATCGAGGCGATCGCGAGGAAGATGTCCTCGCCGAAGAAGAGACCGACATTGTCCGTCGCTGCCGACATCGCCTTGACGCGCTCCGACGTCTCTTCGTCCAGATCGCCGTGCTGCCTCTCGGCAGCCGCGATCGCCATCGGCGCAACCAGCGGACGCACGGTCTGCGCATGGCCTGCAACCGTCGTGAGACCGAGCGCGGAGAGAATCTGACGAACGGCGAGATAGACGATCAGCAACCGCCCTGCGGTCGCCCCGCGGATCGAGGCGATCAGTGCCTTTGCGCGCTCCTGCAGACCATAACGCTCCAGCAGTCCGACCACCGGCAGGATGATCCAGATGATCGTCACATACCGATTCTCGTTGAACCCGTGCCCTAGCGTCGCCAGCACCTTGAGGAACGACATGTGCCCGAGCAGGCCGGTGACAATTCCGGCGACGGCGACGACCAGCAATGGATTGAACCGAAGCGCGAACCCGACAACGACCAAAGCGATGCCGAGGAGCGGCCAGTAGTCGATCACTCGCCCGCCCTCCCATAACCGCCGCCGCCCGGCGTCTCGATAACGAACCGGTCGCCCGCCTCCACATCGGCCGAGGCGGTCGCCGTCAGCATCTCGACCGAGCCGTC
>JBKPJK010000536.1:0-17578 GCA_046730635.1 Pseudomonadota bacterium
TCTCCGCACTCCTTCAGCCCACCTTCGGGTGGCGCATCTTGTGGCTGTTGAACCTACCGACCGGATTGTCGCTCGTCTTGCTGGGCGCGTTGATCCCTGAGTCGGCCAAGTTCCTGCTTGCCCGCGGCCGTCGCGAAGAAGCGCAGGCCGTCATGGCGCGCTTTGGCTCGAAGGAGCGAACGGCAAGCCGGGCCGAAGCGGTCGCCCTTGCTACGGGCCCGAGCGTCGCACTGTCGGGCGGTGCGTTCCTGGGCAAGCTCTTGGCGTTGAGCCTCGCCGCGATCTGCTACGGGCTGATCAATTTCGGCTTGCTGTTATGGCTCCCGGCGGATCTGGTCGCCCGCGGCTACAGCATGGCGGTCTCCAGCAAGCTGCTCGCGGAGTCGGCGCTGATCGCTTTCCCGACGATCTTCCTCGCGGCCTATCTCTACAGCCGCTGGAGCGCCAAATGGTCGGTGGTCGGTGCGATTGCCGTCGCCCTCGCCGGTCTGGTCGGCGTCTTGTGGCTGGAGTTCAACGGGACCGGCAGCCCCGTTCTTCCCGTCGCCTTGCTGATCGTCGGAACGAACGCCCTGATCGCAATGCTTCTGCCGTATACCGCGGAAGCCTTCCCGCTGCGCATCCGCGGCCGGACGACGGGCGCAGTCGCGGCGTGCACCAAGGCCGGCGGAATGTTCGCCCAGCTGCTCGCAATCCTCGCGCTGGTGCCGCCGCTCGACGTCGTTTCGCTGATCATCGTCGTGCCGACTGTCGCGGCACTGCTGCTCGTCGCATGGTTCGGCAAAGAAACGCGCGGCCGCGACCTTCGCGATCTTGACCCGGACGGACATACGTTCGCTGCAACCGGGATCTGATTGACGACGCTGTCTGACGCTTTCCGTCAGTGCTTGTCTGTGGTTTCGGCGATCGCCGCATTGGCTGCGAGAATGTAGTCTGCGGTCGTGCTGACCGTATATTCATTCTCGAACCACAAGAACGGCCAATCGGTCTTCAGCTCGGGGAAGTCCGGCTTCTCGATGAGCACGCCCGGCACCATTCCTCCCGGAACGAAGCTGTAGTCCGCCCGATTGTGGCCGTAGGCGATCAGCTTTGAATTGGTGCCCACGGTCGACACCAGGGAAAGGTTGTTCGCCGGATGTCGTCCGAGCATGAAGTCGAGCGCATTGAGCGTATATTCGGGACCGACGATCTCTGGAAACGCCTTGTGCAGAAGGTACATGGTCGTCCCGAAACTCGCGACAGCGTTCGAGCCCGCCCAACCACCTTCTGTGATCGGCACCTGGAATGGATTGCCTGCGAGCTGCTTGTCCGCTTCAGCCTTCAGCGCCTTCACCAAGGGAACGAGCGCCGCCCGATAATCGGGCCCCATGTTGGCGATTGCACGGACAGCGGATGGGGCGACGAAGAAGAAGCCTTTGCCGCCGATCGTCGGAAGCAGTTGCTGAAGATGCTGCCGGTAAAGCGGATCGCCGTTCGTGGCGATGAGAAGCTCGACCGTCGCAACAGCATCGGCCGCTGGAAGGGAGCCCGGGCTTCCGCGTCCATCGCTCGCGTCGACATTGCCGCGCACCTTCGGCCGTTGCGCCGTCCAAAGTGCCTTGGCCGCGCTCAGGGAGTCGGCGGCAAGCTTCGGGTCGCTGTCGCGCAGCGCTCGGCTGGCTGCAGCCAGAGCCGCCGCCATCTCCAGATCGTTGGCAGGATAGTCGGTCGTGAACGCCCACCGGTCATCCGGCCTGCCCGATCTGTCCCCTCGAACGTCGTTTGGCCCGAGGCTCGAGTCGTAGAACCTCCCATCGGTCTGCGATCCGGCATCCCCCAGATGAGTGTATTGCTGCAGGGTCGGGTCGACGATGCCGACGATGGCGTGGCCAAACACTTTGTACTGAGCCAGCAGCTGCAGCACTCCGTGGCGGATTTGCTGCAGCGAATCCTGAACTCCGTCGGGGCGCCGGATCTGCGCCGTGCGCGCCGCCTCATCGACGGTCGTTTCATCCCAGTCGAGACCGAACAGCTCGCGTCCCCAGACGAGATCCCGCACCACGATCGCATTTTGCGGCGTCTGGATGTCGAAATCGCCGGCATCCTGGAAGCCGCCGACAGCGAGGCCCGGAATATGCTCCCCCGGCCTGAACGGCGAATCGAGGTTCGGACCCATTCGGTAGCCGTCGAAGTGCACGATGTTGGGCGGCGCCTGCCTCGCGTCGTCCATGTGCGAGACGCCTTCCCAGATGCGATACTGCTCGCGCACACGCATGTGATCCATCTGCTCGACCAGGTAGGTGTCGAGCGACGTCTGCCAGATGCGGTCGTAGGCATCGGACGAGATCCGAAACGGGCTCGTCCTGTGCCCTGCATAAGAGATTGCGTAGACCCCCGGGGCGCGCACGGTCGAGAAATCGAACGTCGCATAATCGTATCGAAGCCACTTTCCCCACGGCTTGATCTTCGCGGTGAGCACGGGCCGCTCGACCCCATCGGCGGTGAGCCTGACCAGGCTCGCTTGCTGGGCTCGCTTGAAGTTGGGATCGAGCTCGATGACTGCGACCTTCGCGCGGTCCGGCGTGTAGCCCGCCTGATTGTAGGAGACGACGGGTTGGCGGACCCAGTCGGGGATGACGTTGGGCCGGACATGCCAGACGACGGCATTGGCGGTCGCTCCGGCCGGGATCAGCGAGCGCACCACAAACCAGCCGTTCTGGGCGCGGTTGCGTGCGTCGTACAGCGACAGCGGCGCGCCGTCGGCGGTGATGCTCACCCTCGTCAGCGGATCCTCCGGCGACAAGGTGATCGCGTGGCCCGATGCCAGCGCAAGCGGATCACCGGATCCGTCCTTCGCCATCGGACCGCCAGGATTGCGCGGGAAAAGCCCCGGCGCGGAGTCTACCATATAGGTCTTGCCGAAATAGGCCGTCGGCACAAAGTCGAGATTGAAGCCGGCCCTGCCGACCAGGCTCGCCGGAAGCGGCTTGTCCAGGCTCACGGCAATGCGAAAGCCATCGCCTTCGGCGGTTACCTCGACCCGATATTCCAGTCCGACCGCGGGATAGGAAGATTTCACGACGAGCTGATTGGGCTCGCCCCCTTTCGTCCGAGTGACGAAGGTCGGTACCGGGTCCCACTGCTCAGGCGTCGGGTTGAGGCGCACTTCGCCATCCGTCGCGACACGCTCGCCGTGCAGGATCATCTGTATCCCGGCGTTCTTCTCGTCGAAGAAAATCGGGCTGAAATGACTTTGCTCGACGATGACGCTGACACCCCGGCCCTCGAGCGTCTCGGCAGGGCTCAAAACGAGTCCTCGAGCGGACGCTCCGGCCACGCCGAATGCTGCGCCCAGCATTGCTAGCGCAAGCAGTGACGCGCCGGAGCCGAGGACCGACTTAGCTACCTTGGACCGCGACATCAGTGACCCGACATCTGCTCGAGTTCAACACCGCGCGTTTCATGCACCAGCTTCTGCACGAGGAAGAAGCTGACGAGCGCCGACACGGCGTAGAAGGTGTAGCTCACCGTTAGTCCCAGGCTTTTGGCCATGACGGGGAAGGACTGCGCGATGAGATAGTTCGAGAACCACTGGACGAAGCCGCATACCGCGAGCGCCGATCCGCGGATCTGGTTCGGGAACATCTCCCCCAGCATGACCCACATCACCGGGCCCCAGCTGAAGTTGAAGAAGATGACGTAGAGATTGGCCGCGACGAGCGCGAGCGTGCCCATGTTGCTCGGCAGTTTGAGGTTGCCGGCGGGATCGAGCGTACCTTGCGAGAAGGCAAAGACCATCGCGAACAAGGTGATCGCCATGCCGGCCGAACCGATGAGCAGAATCGGCTTGCGCCCAATCTTGTCGATCACGGCAATGGTCAGGAAGCAGGCCGCGATCGACACCGCGCCGGAAACGATGTTGATCTGCAGCGACTGGTCCTCGCTGAAGCCGGCCAGCTGCCACAACGTCGCGCCGTAATAGAAGATAACGTTGATGCCGACGAACTGTTGGAAAGCCGCGAGCATGATTCCCGCCCACACGACCTTGCGAATGCCGCCGGACGGCGACCGGATGTCGCTGAGTCGTGGACGATGGTCCTCGCTGAAAGTCGCGCGAATCTCTTGAAGCTTGACGCGCGCGACGTCGGCCCCGAACAGGCTCGTAAGGACGCCTTCCGCGCTCTCTTGCCGACCCTTCGCAACCAGGTAACGGGGGCTTTCGGGAATGAAGAAGAGGGCGATGAGAAAGATCGCCGCCGGGATCGATTGCATCAGGAACATCCAGCGCCAGGCCTCAAGCCCCAACCAGTAGGTCGCGACGGAATGACCGGCTGCGGCGGCGAGGAAATAATTGACGGCGAACGCCGCAGTCAGGCCGGTGATGATCATGATCTGCTGGACGGTCGTCAGTCGCCCTCTGACCTCTGCAGGAGCGACTTCGGAAATGTAAGCCGGGGACAGCACGCTCGCCGCGCCGACCGCCATCCCGCCGCACAAGCGTGCGATGACGAAAATCACCTGCGATCCCGCCAGACCCTGGACGAGGGCGCCGAGAAGGAAGAGACCGGCGGCGAGCATCATGGTGTTCCGCCGCCCTGCCAGATCCGCGAGCCGCCCCGCGAAGAAAGCGCCGATGAAGCAGCCGATCAGCAGTGAGCCAACGGTGAAGCCGAGACCCGCGTCTCCAAGCTTGAACGCAGTCCTCAGCCCTTCCTGGGTGCCGTTGACCGCGCCGCTATCGTAACCGAACAGGAATCCGCCGATGGTAGCCACGGCGACAATCGCGCCGATGAACCCCATGTTTGCGCGTGCGGAGCTCGCTTCACTCATTCCCCTCTCCCTCCACAAAGTGGAATGTTAGCGGTACCGTTACTGATAGCGTTTGTCGATTCAGCGACGTTCGGAGCGTGAATGGGCAGGCGAAGCAGCGGAGTCACGGACTACCAATTCGTGCTGCAGTACGCGTTCCGTTTGCCGATCGCTTTCATCTGCGTGACGAAGCTCGGCCATCAGCAGCTTGACGGCCTCTTCGGCCATTTCGGCGACCGGTTGACGGATCGTGGTCAGCTCGGGCCAGACGGTCGTTGCCGGCATGGTGTCGTCGAAACCGACCACGCTGACATCGCGCGGCACTTCGAGTCCGCGACGGTGTGCGATGTTTACGACAGCGGCTGCCATGTCATCGTTGCTCGCGAAGATTGCGGTCGGCGGCCGGTCGGCAGCAAGCAGGCGCTCGGCGGCGACCAGACCCGAGCGGTAGCTGAAATATCCCTGCTCCACCGACGCGGCATCGGGATCCAGCCCGGCTTCCTCGAGCGCTGCGACGAAGCCCCGATATCGCTCCGAGCTGGCAGTCATGTTGGGATGACCGCGGATGAATCCGATGCGGCGATGGCCGAGTTGGATCAGGTAGTCCGTAATCTCCTTCGCCGCCGCGAAATCGTCGATCCGCACGTTGAGGCTCTTCTCCTGCGGCAGGCCCATCGCGACGGTCACCATGGACATTTTCGCGGCCGCTATTTCGGCATGTACCGCCATCGAATCCGACAAGGGCGGAGGAAGGATGACCCCGTCGAGATTGGATTGAAGGAAGCGCCTCGCGATCTGTGCCTGCTCATCCGCGCTTTCCGACTCGCACGCTTCAAGCACCAGGTGAGCGCCGGTTTGCCGCGCTCCTTCGAGTGCACCGACCAGGAACTGGCTGAGATACGCAGCGCTGGGGTTGGCGTAGAGTAAACCGATATGCGTTGCCTCCCCCGCGGCCAGGGTGCGTGCCGCCGCATTGGGCGAATAGCTGAGGTCCGCGATCGTCTTCAGAACTGCATCGCGCGTGCTGTCGCGCACGTTGCGTTTGCCGTTGATCACGCGCGAAACCGTCATCGCCGACACGCCGGCCGCGCGCGCGACATCCTGTATCGTGGCGCTTCGACTGCTGCGGCGGCTCGCCTTTGCCATTGGTCTCCTTTTTGCGCCGATTGCTATTGGACGGAAACGCCGTTGGCAATTCGCTCCTCGACTTTAGGGGCAGCCTTGTGTTAGCGCTACCGCAGGGAGAGGGTTTGGGGGAAGATCCCGGCCCCGGTTGATAAAAGGGACGTCTCGCAAGTGTTCCTCGGCATTGATATCGGCACGTCGGCAGTCAAGGCCGCCGTGATCAACGACACCGGCGTCCTCGTCGGCGAGGCGTGGGCCGGCCTGAAGAGCTCGCGCCCGCATCCGACCTGGTCCGAACAGGATCCCGAAGACTGGTGGGCCGCGACCAACGCGGCGGTGCTTGGACTGCCCTCCGAGCTTCGCGGCAAGGTGCAGGCCGTCGGGCTTGCTGGGCAGATGCACGGCGCCACTCTGCTCGATGCTGCCGACCGGCCATTGCGACCGGCAATCCTGTGGAACGACGGCCGGTCCGAAGCGGAGTGCGCGCTGCTCGAATCGCGTGAGCCGCGATCCCGCGAGATCACTGCGAATATGGCGTTTCCAGGCTTTACAGCGCCCAAGTTGCTGTGGGTGGGCGAGCACGAGCCTGAGGTCTTCGCAGCTACCGAGACCGTGCTGCTGCCGAAGGACTATGTACGGCTGCAGATGACCGGCGAGAAAGCGACGGATCCATCCGACGCGAGCGGCACTTTGTGGCTCGATGTGGCGAACCGCCGCTGGTCGGAAGAGATGCTCGCGGCCTGCGGTCTCGACGAACGCCACATGCCCAAGCTCTTCGAGGGTGTGGAGGTCACGGGGCAACTCCGGCCCGAGGTCGCCGCGGTCTGGGAGATGCGCCAGGTCCCCGTCGCTGCCGGTGCCGGCGACAATGCGGCCGCCGCGGTCGGGGCCGGAGTGGTCGCGGACGGAGACGCCTTCCTGTCGCTCGGGACTTCAGGCGTGTCGTTCGTGGCGACCGATCAGCTCCGCTCGAATGCCGACAGCGGATTGCACGCCTTTTGCCATGCCTTGCCCGAACGCTGGCATCAAATGTCGGTGATGCTGAGCGCTGCGTCGTCGCTCGAATGGGCGGCGAAC
Source organism: Pseudomonadota bacterium (assembly GCA_046730635.1). Classification (GTDB taxonomy): domain Bacteria; phylum Pseudomonadota; class Alphaproteobacteria; order Sphingomonadales; family Sphingomonadaceae; genus Sphingomicrobium. The sequence continues at coordinate 6,991 of JBKPJK010000536.1, forward strand.
ATCCTGTGCATGGACGTACCGGATTTGATCGAGTGCGCCACGCGCGCTGACGCGAACGCGACGCCGATCTTCCTGCCCTATCTGACGGGCGAGCGGACACCGCATGCCGACTCCCTTGCGCGCGCGGTGTTCTTCGGAATGACCGCCGACACCGACGCGCCGGAGATCGCGAGAGCGGTGCTCGACGGCGTTGCGATGGGCCTGCGCGACGGTCTCGAGGTGATCCTGGCAGCCGGCTCGCGCGTCGAGTCTTTCACCGTGGTTGGAGGCGCCTCCCGGTCGGCCTATCTGGGCGAATTGATTGCCGGCGCACTGGAACGCCCGCTGGTCTACCGCGAAGCCGGAGCCGTCGGTCCCGCGCTCGGCGCAGCGAGGCTTGCTCAGCTCGCCTGCGGCGAGGGAACCGTTCAGGGAAGCTGCGCTCCGCCGCCGATCATCAATAGCGTCGAACCCGACCCCAACGTCGCACAATATTTCGCCGACAGACTGCCGCTCTTCCGCGGGCTGTATTCCGCTCTCAAATCATCGTTCCGGAACTAAGACATGCTTCACAAACCATCTGCCGATCGCGTTTTCGTCGAGCTCGAACCCGTCCGTTTCGAAGGGCCGGAAAGTGATAACCTGCTCGCGTTCCGCTTCTACGATGCCGAACGCGAGGTGCTCGGCCGAAAGATGAAGGATCATCTCCGGCTCGCCGTCTGCTACTGGCACAGCTTCCACTGGCCGGGCCACGACATCTTCGGAATGGGGACGTTCGATCGGCCGTGGAAGCCTGGCCAACCAGCCACGCAGGAGCTGGCTGATCTCAAGCTCGTCAACGCCTTCGATTTCCTGGAACGTCTCGGTGCGCCGTTCTTCTGCTTCCACGACGTCGACGCGATGGCAGCCGCCGAAACGCCTGCCGAGCATAAGCGCAACCTCGGCGCGATCGCCGATGGCATGGCTGAGCAAATGCAGCGGACCGGGACGAAGCTGCTGTGGGGCACTGCCAATCTGTTCTCGCATCCGCGCTACGCGGCCGGCGCCGCAACCAGCCCGGATCCGGAAATCTACGCTTGGGCCTCCTTCCAGGTTCGCGAGATGCTGGAGACCACGCACCGGCTCGGCGGGGCCAATTACGTGCTGTGGGGCGGTCGAGAAGGCTACGACACGATCCTCAACACGGATCTGTCGCAGGAACTGGACCAACTCGGTCGCTTCATGAGCAATGTCGTCGAGCACAAGCATAAGATCGGCTTCGACGGAACGATCCTGATCGAACCGAAGCCACACGAGCCCACGAAGCATCAATATGATCGCGACGTCGGGACAGTGTACGGCTTCCTGAAGCGCTACGGGCTCGAGAACGAAATCAAGGTCAACATCGAAGCCAATCATGCGACGCTCGCGGGGAACAGTTTCGAGCATGAGATCGCCAATGCTTTCGCACTCGGAATCTTCGGCTCGATCGACATCAACCGCGGGGACCCCCAGAACGGCTGGGACACCGACCAATTCCCCAACGATGTGCCCGGCCTGACCCTGGCCATGCTCTACATCCTGAAGGGCGGCGGCATGGTGAACGGAGGCTTCAACTTCGACGCCAAGGTGCGGCGCCAGTCGGTCGATCCGGTCGATCTGCTTTACGCGCATGTCGGCGGGATCGACGTGCTGGCGAAGGCGCTGCTCAATGCCGAGGCGATCATCAAGGACGGTCGGCTACAGCAGTTCGTCGACGAGCGTTATGCCGGTTGGAAAAGCGAGTTTGGCAAGCAGGCCTTGGGTGAGCTAAACCTCGGACAGCTGGCCGACCATGCGCTGCAGGCCAACGCCGATGTACGGCCACGCTCCGGACGCCAGGAGTATCTCGAGAATCTAGTGAACCGCTTCGCCTGCTGAGCGGCACAATAGATCGGGAGAGGCCGCGTCGAGCATCAGACTCGAGAGTAACGCAAGGCGTGCATTGGCCAATGCCGAAAGGAGGCCCGATGAGACACTCGATCGAGAAGCGTTCGAAGCTTTGGTTGTCGATATTCGTCGCGGTCCCCCTGGTGGGTTGTGCTCGCCCGGTGGCACCGGCGGACGATACTCTCGCTCAGCGGATTGCCGGCTATACCGCGGGAGCTCCGGAGTCCTGCGTGGTTGCCGAAGCCGCGAGAAATGTGGTCGCAAACGATCCGGCGACCCTCGTCTATGACAGAGGATCCGTGATTTACATCAACCGGCTGGCGGACGCCTGCCCCGGACTCAGGGAATCGAGCACCATCGTCGTGCTGGGATCCAACGGAGGGCAATATTGCCGCGGCGACCGCTTCCGGACGCGTGAATTTCAGGTGACAGCCGTTACAGGACCGACCTGTATCCTGGGAGAATGGATACCCTATCGCCGTTAGGAATGATTTCTCCGGCACCAGATTGCCGCGCGACGACAACGAAGTTGCAACCGACCGGCCAACCATTATGGTAGCGTTATCATACAATGGGGGGTGGGATGACGAATGCGCGCCGGCTGGCCATAACTCTGTTCGCGGCGTTGATCGCGACGTCCTTGTCAGCCGCGCAAACACCGCATCCTAGAGAAATCTACAAGGACCGCACACAGCCCGTCGACCGACGCGTGGAAGACCTGCTCTCGCGGATGACGCTCGATGAAAAGGTCGCGCAGCTGGAGACCATCTGGGACCAGAAGGCGAAGGTCCAGACTCCGGACGGGCACTTTTCGCCTGAAAGAGCTTCACAGGCATTCCCCAACGGCATCGGCGGCTTCGCCCGCCCTTCGGACAAGCATGGAGTGCCGGCGGCCAGCGGCGCAGCGCCAGCGGCGAACCGCGATGCTCGCGATACGGCCGAATATATCAATGCTGCCCAGCATTGGGCGGTCGAACGGACGCGGCTCGGAATTCCGATCCTCATGCATGAGGAGGCGTTGCATGGGTATGTGGCGCGCGGAGCGACGAGCTTCCCGCAGGCGATCGCGCTCGCAAGCACATGGGACCCTGATCTCGTGACCCGCGTCTTCTCGGTTGCCGCTCGCGAAATGCGCGCGCGGGGAGCATTCCTGGCGCTGGCGCCGGTGGTGGACGTGTCCAAGGATCCGCGCTGGGGCCGGATCGAGGAAACCTACGGTGAAGATCCCTATCTCGTCAGCCAGATCGGGCTGGCCGCAATTCGCGGCTTTCAGGGCCCAACGCTTCCCCTTGCACCCGACAAGGTGCTCGTCACGCTCAAGCACTTCACCGGGCACGGTGCGCCTGAAAGCGGCACGAACGTCGGCCCGGCCCACGTCGGCGAGCGAGAACTTCGGACCGACTTCTTCCCGCCCTTCGAACGCGCGGTCCACACCTTTCCGGTGCAGTCGGTGATGGCCTCCTACAATGAGATCGATGGCGTGCCGTCACATGCGAACAGCTGGCTGTTGAACCGCGTCCTTCGCGGCGAGTGGGGATATCAGGGCGCGATCGTCAGCGATTATTACGCGATCCGAGAACTTGTGTCCCGGCACAAGATGTTCGGCGACATCGGCGAAGCGGCCGAGCGTTCCATCAAGTCCGGCGTCGACGTTGAAACTCCGGACCCCGAAGCGTTCGAGCGGCTCCCCTCGTTGGTTCGCAACGGCCACGTCCCGATGAAGCTCGTCGACGACGCCGTGCGGCGGGTTCTGCGGCTGAAGTTTCAGTCGGGGCTGTTCGACGATCCGTATCCAGACGTCGAGAGCGCCGATGCCCGCACAGCCACGCCGGATGCCGTCGCCTCGGCCCGCGAAGCCGCCGATCGCGCAATCGTGCTCCTCAAGAACGACAAGAATCTGCTGCCACTCGACGCGTCGAAGATCCGCCGGATGGCCGTCGTCGGCACTCATGCGCGCGATACGCCCATCGGCGGATACAGCGACGTCCCAAAGCATGTGGTGAGCGTGCTCGAGGGACTCGAGCAGGCGGCCAAGGGCCGCTTTTCGGTCGACTATGCGGAGGGTGTGCGCCTGACCGAAAGTCGGTGCTGGTCATGCGACGAAGTGAAGCTCGTCCCGGCGTCCGTGAACCGCAAGCTGATCGCGCAGGCTGTTGAGACTTCCCGGAAATCGGACGTCATCGTCATGGTCCTTGGCGACAACGAACAGACGAGCCGCGAAGCCTGGGCGGATAATCACCTGGGGGATCGGCCATCGCTCGATCTGGTCGGGGAACAGGAGGAGCTTGCGCGTGCGATCCTGGCGCTCAATAAGCCGACCGTCGTCCTGCTGTTGAACGGCAGACCACTCTCGGTGAACTATCTGGCGGAGCGCGCTCCTGCGCTCATCGAGGGCTGGTACCTGGGACAGGAGACTGGACATGCGGTCGCCGACGCTCTGTTTGGGAAGACCAACCCCGGCGGCAAGCTTCCGGTCTCCATTCCACGATCGGTCGGCCAGCTTCCCGTCTTCTACAACCACAAGCCCACATCGCGCCGCGGTTATCTGTTCGACACGACGACCCCGCTTTATCCGTTCGGTTTCGGGCTCAGCTATACGAGGTTCGACATATCCGCACCGCGGGTCGTGACTCCTTCAATCGCTGCAGGACAGCCGGCGAAGGTCGAGGTGGATGTCGCAAACGTCGGCGGCCGCGCGGGCGATGAGGTCGTGCAGCTTTATGTCCACGACGACGAAGCTTCGGTGACTCGGCCCGTGCTGGAATTGAAGCGATTCCAACGCGTGAGGCTCGCGCCGGGGGAAAGGCGGACCATCCGTTTCGACCTTCAGCCCGACGATCTCGCCGTGTGGAACCCCGACATGAAGCATGTGGTCGAGCCAGGGACTTTCACAATCTACTCGGGCCCCAATTCGGTCGACCTCAAGAGCTCCAAGCTGACGGTGACGGGTTAGCCTATCCCGCTTTCGCCGGGCACATCGCCGCGAGCTGAGGCGCAAAATCGTGCCGCTGCGGAAGCTTCATCCCGCGGGCCGCGGCTTTGTCCTCGAGGTTCTTCGGTTCCGCCGGCAAACTCGGGTCCACCTGATCTCGGTAGGCCGGATCCTTTTCCGCCTCGGGAAGGTTCACGAAGCGAAAGCCGGACGCGCGATACAGATTGATCAGCTTCGGCAGCATGCGCACTTCGAACGCGCTGTCGTGCAACAGAACGACGTAGGGGATATCGCGCCCGTATAGCTGCCGTGACAGGTCCCTCGAAAATGCGATCCCTTCTCGCGCTGCCTGAAGGTACGTCCGCTCGAGCTCGCCGATAGCAGGGCTGTCCTGGGCGGCGCGGCAGCGAGCGTAAGGCGCCGTCCATTGCCAGTCGCCGAAGTCCATGGTCACCGCGGCGATATGGTAACCGTGCCGCGCCAAAACCGCGCGCGCGGCGGCACGCTTTTGCGCCGACTCCCCCTCGTCGAGGAAGGGATAGCGAAACCAGTGCCAGTCTGCCCCGGCACCGATCTGTTGAAGCATTTGGTCGTTCTTCACCAACTCCTGCTCGAATTCCTCGGGGCTCATTTCCTTGAGCCAACGATGATTCCAGCCGTGATTGCCGAGCGGCAGCCCGGCCGCTCGCCACGCGCGGAGAACCTCCATCGTCTCCGGCTGTTCGACCGTCCAGTGCCCGTTTGGGAAACCGTAGGCAGGCACCCGCGCGGCGACCAACGCCGCGGCGACTCCCTGCGCAACGCTCGCAGGTGTCTCGCCCGTGGGAATTGGCCCGTGGATGGGCAGATCGTCGATGGTCAGCGCAACTTGGAGGGGTGCCGAAGGCTGCTGCGGCGTGACGCAAGAGGCCAGTAACGTAGCGAACGCGACGGTCGCGAGGGCCCGCATGCCGATGGAGGAGCGCATACGCCTGCTCGAGTAGCCTTCCGAGACCGCATCGGCGTCACACGAATCATCCCTCACTTCTGCCTCCTGCCCTTTTGAGTGGTCGCCATCATTCCGGCAGCCTCGTCCGCTCCTTCACGACGAATTCGCCGGAAATGGACGGCAAGTCAGAGCCGGGCTGGCCCCCGCCGATACTGACGTTGTACTTGCCTGCAGCTACGATGATCTCGCCGCGGTCGGTCACCATGCTGAGATCGCGCGCTCCAAGATCGAACGTGACCGTCTGGGTTCTTCCAGCGTCGAGATGAATTCGGCGAACTCCGCGAAGTGCGCGTAGGGGAGCCCCGGGCACGTCCGGAAATTTGAGGTAGAGCTGGACGACCTCGTCGCCCGCGACTTGCCCGACATTGGTTACTTTGACAGAGGCATGAAGCGGGCCGCCGCCTCCGATCGCTGCCTTGGGAAGAACAAGTTCGCCGTAGCTGAACTTCGTGTAGCTCAAGCCGTAACCGAACGGCCAAAGCGGCTTTTCAGCGAAATAGCGGTACGTGCGTCCTTTCATCGAATAGTCTTCGAACTTCGGAAGCTGGCGCAGATCCTCGTAGAAGGTGACCGGTAGGCGCCCGGCCGGATTGTTCCGGCCGCTCAGCGTGTTGGCGATAGCCGTGCCGCCCTCCTGCCCCGGATACCAGGCCTCGAGGATCGCGTTGGCGTGCTCTTTCTCCCACTTGGCCGCCAGCGCGCTGCCGTTCATGAGCACGACGACGACTGGCTTTCCGCTCGCGGCGACTGCACGGACAAGGTCTTGTTCGGGTCCCGGCAGATCGATGCTTCGGCGGTCCCCGCCCTCGAACCCCGGTTCGCTGACCGGCATTTCCTCGCCTTCGAGGGCGCTCGTCAGGCCGACCACCACGACGACCGCATCGGCATCGGCAGCTGCGGCCACGGCGGCCGGATCCGGAGCATCGTCGACTTTGTGCCAGATCAACCTGAGCTGGGGCTCGATGGCGATACCCGAAGCATAGGTGACGTCGAGCTTGACCGGCACGCCCTTTTCGAGGCGGATGCGACCGAGGCTGGTGCCACCGTAGGTCTGTGCGATCGGCTGTCCCGCGACGCTGACGCGCGCGGTCGCGTTGGCGTTGATCCCGATCCGATAATCCCCGGATTCAGGCGCGCGAAGCAGGCCGGTCCAGTGCACGCTCAGCGGCGCGGCGGCTTTGATTCCCTCCGGCAGGGTTGCGGCGGCGAGATGCACGGCGGGCTCCGTTCGTGCCACTGCCGCTGGTGCGTTCGCATCCGGCGTTGCGCCCGGCCGGTACTCCGCATCCAATCCGGGCCGGCCGGAAGACGTCGTAAGTACGGACACCGGCACCGCCTCCCCTTTGATCGAGAGGTACTGCGTGCCCGGCACATAGCGAATATCTGCGCTTGGAAAGGCCGCCTTCATGCCTTCAAGCACCGTGACAGTGTGCGTCGGGTCGCCGTGGTAATTGCCCAGCATCACCGCCGTCTGATCGGCGAGCGGCCCTACGACGACAATCCGCTTGGCTCCCTTCAAAGGGAGCAGGCCGTCGTTCTTGAGCAGGACCATCGACTTTTCCGCGAGACGCAGTGCGAGCTCACGGTGCGCCGGACTGTCGAGATCGCGTTCGTCGATCTTGGCGTAGGGATTGGTGGAGGGGGGATCGAACATGCCGAGCCGCATACGGGCCGTGAACAGTCGCACGAGCGCCTGGTCGACCGCCGCTGTCGGCAAATGCCCCTGTCTCATCGCGTCGACATAGGGGCGATAGTCGTCCGTGCCCGTCACATCGCCGAAGGTGATGCATTCATTGTCCATGCCGCGCATCAGCGACACGGCCGAGGCCTCGGGCTGGCTGCGACGGAAATGGTGGCCCTCGAAAATGTCGTGCACCGCGCTGCAGTCGGAAACGACGTAACCGCCGAACTTCCACGCTCCGCGCAACGTCTTCTGAAGCAGGAACTGGCTGGCGCATGCCGGTTCGCCGTTCACCGCGTTGTAGGCGCACATGACCGACCCGGCATGGCCCTCGGTCACCGCTGCTCGAAACGCCGGCAGGTAGGTGTCCTTCAAGTCGTGATCGCTGACGTCAACGTCGGCGAAGTGCCGCGTCGGCTCCGGGCCGCTGTGAACGGCGTAATGCTTCGGCGTCGAGATCGCCCGATAGTAGCGCGAATCCGTGCCCTGCAATCCGGTCACATAGGCGACTGCCATGCGCCCCGTGAGGAACGGATCCTCGCCATAGGTTTCCTGCCCCCGGCCCCAGCGCGGGTCGCGGAAGATGTTGATATTGGGTGCCCAGAAATCGAGGCCCTCGAACGTCGTCGAATAGCCCTTCTTCATGGCCTGGGCGTGCTTGATCCGCGCCTCTACGCCGATGGCTTCGGCCATTTGATGGATGCCATCGGGATCGAACGTGGCGGCGAGGGCGATCGGTTCGGGGAAACTCGTGGCGCCCTTGGCGATGACTCCGTGGAGGGCTTCGTTCCACCAGTCGTAAGCGGGCACTCCCAGTCGCGGAATGGCTCGCGCGTGATTGACGAGCTGCGACGCTTTCTCCTCCAGGGTCATCCGGCGTACCAGATCGGCAGCCCTGCCCTCCGGCGGAAGCGACGGGTTCAAATAGGCCGTCTTCACAGGTTGACGACCGGCCGCACCGCCGCCCGAAATCAGAGCGGCCGCCGCAACGAACCCACCCGCGATCCACTTCCTCATCTCTCGCGATCCCCCTTCAATCCTATGATCCCGCTCTCGCGAGATGAACCTTCAGCACAGCCGCATAGTCCGCTTCCGGTCGGTAGTGCGGGAGCGTGACGCGAAGCGCCGACGGTGTCTGATCCCACTTCGGCCGCTCGCCTGTGCCGAGCAGTTCGACATGCTCGACGCGGCCCGGCCTCGTTGCGGCAGCGGTGCCGAGGGAGCGAAGAATCATCGCCCGGTCAGGCCAGCCAAGCGCGAACGCATAGACGACGTTGTTCGCCTTGTTGCGCGTGTAGCGAATGTCGCTCGCGCCGACGCTCCGGATGCTGTTCCCCTGGAATGAGCCTTCCGTGATCGCAACCGGCCCTTCGCCCCAGACCGTCCACGGGCGCGTCGCGTAAATCGCCTCGCCGTTCGTTTTCATCCAGGCGGCGATTCCTTCGAGCACGCGGACCTCTTTCTCATCGATCGTGCCGTCCGGCCTTCCGGGAACGTTGAGGATGAACGTGCCGTTCTTGCTGACCGTATCGATCAGCCAATGGATCGCATCCCGCGGATGCATGTAGCCGCCATAGTCGCCGGCCTGCTCGGCCAGCTTGCGCTGATAATGCCACTCGCCGATGCAGGTTTCGGACTGCCACGGATACGGCAGGATCGCACTGCTGAGTCCCCGTTCGATGTCCGCGACGAGCGCCTTGCGCTTTCCGGCCGGTATCTGTTTGGCGTTGAGAACGCAGTCGGTGCTGCCATGCCGGGCTAGCCGGCTATTGTAGAAATAGGCCGCGATCGACATGCCGGCCCAGCCCAGCGGCAATTGTGAATCGTCGAAGTACAGCAGATCCGGATCATGCTGATCGATCAGATCGCGGGTCCGGTCGTAGAAGTTCTTCACATAGGACGCGTCGGGAAGCGCGCCGGCCGGATGCTTGGGGGCATAGAGCCGTTGCGGATCGAGCCCTTCCCACCATTGCCCCTTCCCGTCGGCGAGCGTGAGCCGGCCGTCGTAGGGCACATTGGCGTACCCACCGCCCCGGTCCGCGCCGTGAGCCGGCTCGAACCACCACCAGTTGCGGGCGGCGTGAACGGTCACTCCGAAACGCATGCCGCGATCGCGCGCCGCCTTTGCCCAAGTTCCGATGACGTCCCGGCGCGGGCCGAGGTTCTGGGCGTTCCAGGGGTGATGTCTTGAATTCCACGTGTCGAAGCCGTCGTGGTGGTTCGCAAGCGCGAGAAATAGGCGGGCGCCTGCTCGGCTGTAGAGATCCATGAGCTGGTCGGGCTGCCAATTCAGCAGCGTCCACTGAGCACAGAGATCCTTGTAACCGAACCTCGACGGGTGGCCGTAATGATCCAGATGGTAACGGTATTGCGGCTGGTCGTCGACGTAGATGTTGCGCGCGTACCAGTCGCCGTCTTCGGCCACGCATTGTGGACTCCAATGGTTCCAAATTCCGAATTTCGCATCTCGATACCATTCGGGGCATTCGTACTGACCGAGGGATTCCCAAGTCGCCTGGTAAGGGCCCGCGCCGGCGAGACCGCCGACGGGCGCTTGTAACGGCGCGCCATCCCATAACTCCCCAGGAATCTGCGGCGGCGTCGCGTCCCACGCGGATGGCCGCCAGTTGGAATCGTCCAATCTTACGGGGGCCACATCACTGCCCCGAACAACGAAAAAGATCCGATCGGCGGCGGGCATGGCACAGAACTCAGCGTAGGATCGAATGGGGCGATTGAATGCCGGTGCCGCAAAGGCGCCTTTGAACGGGAGCGCGGCAGCGGCCGCCCCTCCGGCGAGCAACTTGCAGAAGCTGCGCCGTCTCACTTTCGTGAACTCTCTCGCGCGAATTGCGGAAGCAAGACGAATGGACCCTCGCGCGTTCTTTTGTCTGAGTAATTGCTAGCGTCGGGCACACGGGTCTGCAACAACATCAAGCCGATTCTGACTGGAATTTGTCTGAGAAGTTCGTGCTCATGCGGCACATCGCGGACATCGATTGGAGGAAGCGTTGAAGATCCTTGGAAACTCGTTCCTTCTTGCGCTGCTCGGCTCTGCCGCCTTCGCTCAGTGCGCCGATGCGCGTACTCTCTCCCCGAC
>JBKPJK010000537.1:0-1267 GCA_046730635.1 Pseudomonadota bacterium
AGCAGCGCCGCTTCCTCAGGCATGCGCGGCCGTGGTGGGACGTCCATCGTCACCGGATCGCTCCGCAGGTCGCGGATACGATCATGTGGATGATCGCGGAGGGGCGGCTCGAAATCGCCGCGGGCAAGATCCTGTCCGCGCAGGATGCGGGCGATGCATTGAAGGTGGAAATCAGACGACGCGGAGCGAGAGCGTCGCAGGTGATGCGCTTCGCATATGCGTTCAACTGCACGGGCCCTCTCCACGCGATCGAGCGCACGCAAGACCCGCTGCTTCGCAGCTTGTTGGAGAGCGGCGCGGTCCGTCCGGACGAGCTCGGCATTGGGCTGGAAGTCGACGAGCGCTCGCGGGCAGGAGCGGGGGAACCTCTGTGGGCGGTCGGACCTCTAACGAAAGGTCGTTATTGGGAGATCACTGCGGTGCCGGATATTCGCGAGCAGGCGGCAGCGGTCGCCGAGGACATTTCGAGGGAGCTCAAGGAATGACCCCCCCGTTCGAGCATGGCGAACCCGAGGACGGCGACTTGGTCGACGACGAGCAAACGTCGGAGGTCCCCCAGGAGGTGAAGGACGCGGTCAGGACGCTCATCCGCTGGGCGGGCGACGATCCGGACCGGGAAGGCTTGCTCGACACGCCGCGGCGGGTGGCCTGCGCATGGCGCGAATATGCCAGGGGCTATGCCGAGGATCCCGCGCAACATCTGAGCCGCACGTTCGAGGAGGTCGGCGGCTACGACGAGATCGTGCTGCTGAAGGACATTCCGTTCCAGTCGCATTGCGAGCACCACCTGGCGCCGATCATGGGTAAGGCCGCGATCGCCTATCTTCCGCGCGACAAGGTCGTCGGGATCAGCAAGCTCGCCCGCGTCCTTCATGGCTTCGCCCGGCGGCTCCAGGTTCAGGAGCGGCTGACGGCGCAGGTCGCCGATACGATCTGGGAGCATCTGCAGCCCAAGGCCGTGGCCGTCGTCATCGAAGCGACGCATGCCTGCATGACCGCGCGCGGGGTCAGCACTCCGGGCGTGATGATGACGACCAGCCGGATGATGGGCACGTTCCGCGAGGACGAGCGCAGTCGACGCGAGGTGCTCGCATTGATGGGTTATTGAGGCCCAGCGGGGCGGTTCCGCTGGCCGTGAGAACCGCCCCGCGCCCCACCCCGGACTCCGGGGTGTCGAACTGCGTCAGCTGTTCGCCTGGCCTTCGAAGGCGTGCTTGAACTGGCTGATCTGGTCGTGGCCTTGCTTCACTGACTGATAGCAGCGCTC
>JBKPJK010000538.1:0-3770 GCA_046730635.1 Pseudomonadota bacterium
GACCTCGACCCCGCGCTGGGCCGCCGCGGTGAGCGCGTCGCGGACGACATCGCCGTCCCTGTCGGGGTTGAACATGTACATCAGCATCTTGATGCTGCTCGCCGCGCCGCCGATCAGCTCGAGCAGCATGCTGAACCGGTCCGCACCGCTCTCGATCAGCTCGATCCTGTTGCCGGCGATCTCGGCCCGGATGGGCGGGCGGCTCACGGGCTCGGTTGCGGCATCGGCCATTCGGCCGCTTTCCTTGACTTTTCGCATCGCCGCAAGCTATTGGCGCCGCCTTCCTGACATCCCATATTCTGTGCACACGAAATAGCTTTGCGGAGCGATCAATGGCGCGCGTTACGGTTGAAGATTGCGTAGATAAGATCCCGAACAGGTTCGATCTGGTCCTGCTCGCGGCCCAGCGTGCGCGCCAGATTTCGGGCGGCGCCGACCTCACGATCGACCGCGACCGTGACAAGAACCCTGTCGTTGCGCTTCGCGAGATCGCCGACGAAACCCTGAAGCCGAAGGAGCTTCAGGAGGCGATCGTCACCAACCTGCAGAAGGTTCGGGTCGACGAGGAGGACGAGACCGAAGAGCTCGCCTCGATCAGCGAAGCTGCGGAGGCGCTGCGCCTCACCGCGGCCGCTCCGCCGCGTCCGACCCCGTCGGGCGGCGATTACGAGTAAGCCTCTGGTCTGAGCTTCGGGCCGGCGTTACAGCTGGCCCATGGTTCCCTTTTCGTTCGCAGGCGAAACGTTCTTCGCGACCGCAGACGGCGCGCTTTTCTGGCCGGCCCAGAAGGCAATTCTGGTCGCCGACCTGCACCTTGAAAAGGCGAGCTGGTTTGCGCGGTTCGGCCAATTCCTTCCGCCCTACGATTCCCACGCGACGCTGAGCGAGCTTACGGCTGTCGTCGAACGGACCGGGGCGAGCCGGCTCTATTGTCTCGGCGACAGCTTTCACGACCGCTTCGGCTGCGACCGGCTTCCGACCAACGCCCGGGAACTCCTCAAGGATTTGACGCAGCGGCTCGACTGGACATGGATCGTCGGCAATCACGATCCCGGCTTCGCCGACCATTGCGGAGGTGCCCTGGCCGATGAGATCGAGGTGGCGGGAATCGTCCTCCGCCACGAGGCGGTCCGCGACGAGCCCCGGCCCGAAATGTCAGGGCACTATCACCCCAAGCTCCGGCTCCAGCTGAAAGGCCGGCGGGTCTCGCGCCGCTGCTTTGTGATTTCGCGGACCAAGATGATCCTACCTGCCTTCGGTTCGCTGACCGGCGGCCTCGACGCGCATCACCCGGAGATCCTCGGCAGCGTCGGCAACGAGGCTGCGGCGCTCGTCCCCGTCTCCGATCGGCTGTTGCGCTTCCCGCTGGCGGCCTAGCCGCCGGTTTTCAGCTCGATCGCCATCGCCCCCGTCGGCGAAAGCAGAAGGCGGGCGATCGCATGGGACCTCTTGCCAAAGGTCGCCGCCTGCAACTCGTTGCGTGCAGCGTGCCGGTCGAACTTGAAGCCGCGGCCTTCCGCCGCCGCCTTGAGGCGGTCGAGATGCTCATCGAGGTTGGCGATGCCGTCGTCCGGATCGAACCGCATCTCTTCTTCGAGGTCCCCCGCCACGGCCCCCTTCATTCCCTGCGAAACGTCAAAGCACAAGCCCCAAGGAAATCGAGCGCGATTGCGCGACCCAGCGGCTGTTCCTAAGCATGGCCTATGACAGGCAAACTCATTCTTTCGCTGGCAGCCATGGCTCTCGCTTCCACGTCCTCCAACGCCCAGCCGATCGATCCCAAGGTCCAGGCGCGCATCGACCGGATCCTGAAGGCGACGCCGCTGATCGACGGCCACAACGACCTCGCCGAGCAGTTGCGCGAGAATTACGGCGGCCGGACGGAAGGCCTCGCGAGCGGCACCGAAAAGTGGAAGAAGCCGCTGATGACCGACATGGCGCGGCTGCGTGCCGGCCGCGTCGGCGGCCAGTTCTGGTCGGTGTTCATCCCGGCCGACGTCGAGGGCGATCGGGCGATCCGCAACACGCTCGAAGAGATCGACATCGCCAAGCGTTTCATCGCCGCCTACCCGCGGGACCTCGAGCAGGCCTATACCGCCGACGACGTCGTCCGGATCCACAAGGCAGGCAGGGTCGCCTCGTTGATCGGCGTCGAAGGCGGCCACCAGATGGCACACAGCTTCGCGGCGCTGCGCCAATATTACAACCTCGGCGCGCGCTATATGACCCTGACTCATTTCAAAACCACCGATTGGGCGGATTCGGCAACCGACGTGCCCAGGCACAACGGCCTCACCGACTATGGCAAGAGCGTCGTCCGCGAGATGAACCGGATCGGCATGCTGGTCGACCTCAGCCACGTCAGCGAAGGCACGATGATGTCCGCGCTCGACGTTTCGAAAGCGCCGGTCATCTTCTCCCATTCGAGCGCGCAGGCGATCGATGGGCATCCCCGCAACGTCGGCGACGCGGTGCTCCGGCGGCTGCCGGCCAACGGCGGCGTGGTGATGGTCAATTTCGCGCCGGACTATGTCAGCGACGCCGTCTGGAAATGGTCGGGCGACCGTGATGCCGAGAAAGCCCGGATCGCGCGCATGCTCACCGGCCATACGCAGGCCGAGCTGGACGCCGCTCTTGCGACGTGGGTCGCGGCGCATCCGGAACCGAAGGCGACCATCGCCCAAATCGCCGATCACGTGGAACATGTGGCGAAGGTCGCCGGATATGATCATGTCGGGATCGGTGGGGACCTCGACGGCATTCCGAGCACGCCCGAAGGCATGACGGGCGTGCAGGATTATCCCAACCTGTTTGCCGAGCTGATCCGCCGCGGCTGGTCGGACGCGAACCTCGCCAAGCTCGCCGGAGGCAATGTGCTTCGTGCTCTGCGTCAGGCCGAAGCGGTGTCCAAAGCCATGAGCAACGAGCCGCCGGCGGCCGATCCGCTGACGCCCGACTATCAGTGAGCGACAATCCGCCCCTCAAGGCGGCGATCATCCCCGTCACGCCGCTCCAGCAGAACTGCACCTTGCTGTGGTGCACCGCGACCATGCGGGCCGCGTTCGTCGATCCGGGCGGAGACCTGCCTCGCCTGAAGGCCGCGGCGCAACAGGCTGGAGTGAAGATCGAGAAGATCCTGCTCACCCACGGCCATATCGATCATTGCGGAAGCGCCGGCGTGCTTGCGGAAGAGCTCGGCGTGCCGATCGAAGGCCCGCACGAGGACGACCGCTTCTGGATCGATCGCCTAGCCAAGGACGGCGCGAAGTACGGCATCAACGGCCGCTCCTTCGAGCCTTCTCGTTGGCTCAAGGACGGCGACCAGGTCACCGTAGGCGAGCTCACTTTCGACGTTCGCCACTGCCCCGGCCACACGCCAGGGCACGTCGTATTCCATCACGCTCAGTCGAAGCTGGCGCTGGTCGGCGACGTCCTCTTCAAGGGCTCGGTCGGCCGGTGGGACTTCGAACGTGGCAATCAGCAGCAGCTCATCCGCTCGATCACCGAACGCCTCTGGCCGATGGGCAACGACACCGCCTTCGTGCCCGGGCATGGGCCGATGTCAACGTTCGGCCATGAGCGGCAGACGAATCCTTTTGTGGGAGACGCGGCGTTGGCCGCGGCCTGATCGCTAGAGTCCGTTTTGGGTGGAAAGCTGCCACTAGTGCGAAATCCAATTCTTGATCTGAGTCGGCTCACGAGGCGGAACATTCCTATGCGTGTCGGCCACCCCGTCCCCGTTCGCCCGAGAATAGAGCGCGAATATCATC
>JBKPJK010000539.1:0-3347 GCA_046730635.1 Pseudomonadota bacterium
GTGTAATCCTCGCGGTGTTGGGCATCAATGTGCTTGGGC
The DNA here is from genome assembly GCA_046730635.1 of Pseudomonadota bacterium. GTDB lineage: Bacteria > Pseudomonadota > Alphaproteobacteria > Sphingomonadales > Sphingomonadaceae > Sphingomicrobium. The sequence goes on from JBKPJK010000539.1 coordinate 40, forward strand.
TCCTTGTTCTAGCTCGCCTCCGGGCCCGACCTAACCAGCGCGACTAATGTCCGCTTTCCACCCATTCCTGCCGTTAGCTTCAGGAAGAGCTACTCTTACCTCCTGCCTGGAAGGGAGGGAGAGGCGTGACGGTCCCGACTTCCAAGGCACCAAGGTTCGCGACGTGGGTTACAGCCGTTGATGGACAGCAAACTGCTTCAAGCGACGGAAACGCAGGTCATTGGCTTCGACGATCGCGCAAGGAGATTGTTCGAGCCTTACGCCGACTCTCGCCCGATGCGAGTGCTCGACCTGCTCAGCAAGCTCGGGGACCAGCCGGAACTGAGGTTCGTCGCCGGCGGCCTGATCGTCGCGGGGACGTTCGCCGGAAACGACCGCCTGGTTCGGGCCGGATCGCGAATGCTCATCGCCCACGAGGCCGCGACGGCCGTCAAGGACGCGATCAAGACGAACATCGATCGCACCCGTCCGCGAAGCGCCGAGAAAAGAGACTCGAAGAAACCGAAAAAGGGCAATCACACCGCCAAGGAGAAGACGAGTTTCCCATCCGGCCATAGCGCCGGTGCAATCGCCGCTGCTCGAGCCTTCTCCCGCGAGTTCCCGGAATATGGGCCGGCCGCGATCGGCGGTGCAGCCCTGATCGCCGCCGCGCAGGTGCCGAGGTGCGCCCATTATCCGACCGACGTGGCGGCCGGCCTTGTGATCGGACTCGTCATCGAAGGAATGACGAACGCTGCCTGGGAAGCGCTGGAGATGGACGAGCGCAGCGTGGACTAGGCGAGATGCGCCTCTCCGACTTTCCCCCTGCCTATTTGGCCAACGCGGGCGAGGGTTGCGATACAGCCTGCATCAGTAGCTCGTAGGACCGGAGCCGTGCGGCGTGATCGAAAACCTGACTCGTGACCATCAGCTCGTCGGGCTTGGTTCGCTCAACGAACTCCGTGAGCTGGCGGCGCGCAGTTCCGGGGCTGCCGATCGCGCTGACCGATAGGATCGAACGGAGGATTGCGCGCGCCTCCAGCGGCAGTTCGTCGGCGTAGCCGGCCCTCGGCGGCGGCAGCTGGATCGGGTTGCCGGTCCGCAGCGACACGAACGCCTGCTGGACCGACGTCGCGAGCAGCTCCGCCTCCTCGTCGGTGTCGGCGACGATCGCGTTGAAGCCGAGCATCACATAGGGCTCGGCGAGCTGCTCCGAAGCCTCGAAATTCTCGCGGTACACCTTGATGGCTTCCATCATCATCTGCGGCGCGAAGTGGGAGGCGAAGGCGTAAGGCAGGCCGAGCATCGCAGCTAGCTGTGCCCCGAACAGGCTCGAACCGAGAATCCAGATCGGGATGTCCATTCCCTCGCCGGGAATGGCGCGCACTCGGCCGTTGTCCCCACGCAGGTAGCCCATCAGCTCGACGACATCGTTGGGAAACTGATTGGCGTCCGACGTGAGGTTGCGGCGCATCGCGTAGGCTGCGGCCTGGTCGGTGCCCGGAGCGCGGCCGAGCCCGAGGTCGACGCGGCCGGGGAAAAGGGCTTCGAGCGTTCCGAACTGCTCGGCGATGATCAGCGGCGCATGGTTGGGCAGCATGACTCCGCCGGCGCCGATGCGAATGGTCGAGGTTTGCGAACCGACGAAGGCCAGCGCCACTGCCGTCGCTGCGCTGGCGATGCCGGGCATGGAATGATGCTCCGCCATCCAGAAGCGCTTGTATCCAAGCCGTTCGACATGGCGGGCGAGGTCGGCAGAGTTGCGCAGCGACCGGCCGGCGTCGCTGCCTTCGGTAATCGGCGACAGGTCCAGGACGGAGAGCGGCAGCACTCTGCGGATGTGGGTTTCGCGCGGGACGATTCAATGCGCGAATGCCTCGGCTTCAGTACAAAGGCGCGCACGCATGCCGAAAGGACCATGCGGATTTCTTTGCGAGGGCGGCCCCCTTCGGAGCCGCCCTGAATTCTGTTAGTAAGTCGAAGCCATGCGCGGCTGGCTGGCACTGTGCCCGCCGTTCCGAGTCAGGATCTCGCGTGCTCGCTCTGGGGAGATGTCGCTCTCGCTCGCATCGACCGACACGAAAATACCGCCTTCGTTGATGCGGCCTTCGTAATAACTCGCGTCTTCGTCGCTGACGCCATGATCCTTCAAATAACCTGTGAGGCCGCCGGCAACTGCTCCGACACCCGCGCCAATGGCCGCGGCGCCGGGGATTGCAGAGGATGCGATCGCTCCGGCGGCAGCAAGCGGTCCAACGCCGGGGATAGCCAAGGCCGCGACACCCAAGATCGCTCCTAGTCCGGCGCCGCCCAAGGCACCCTTCGCCGCATCCTTGCCCGCATCGTCGTCAGTGACATCGCCGCTGCCATCGCTAACCGTCGTGCGACCTTCGTCTCGCCCGACTACCGAGAGGCGGTCAGTGTCGACGCCAGCGCTGCGCAGCTCCTGGACGGCGGCTTCAGCTTCAGATCGGCTATCGAAGACCGCAGAGATGATGTTCTGGTTCATGCTGTAACTCCTGACGAACACGCCCGGCCCGCACCAAGACAGCGAAACAGCAGCAGAAGCGTTCCTCCGGTTCCCAAAGAAAAATCGGCGAGGCCCGATCCCCTCCCGCTGAAACCTCCGCTTCCTCGTGCGTTGGGGCACGGCCGGTGGTTGTCACACCAACCGTGGAGGTCGCTTTGTTCGTTCGCCTGCGTCAAACCGTCGAAGCCACCTTCGCCGTGACCCTCTGCATAGCGCTCGCCGGGTGCGACAGACTGAAGCATCAAAACCCCGGCGCAATGAAGTTGGAGGCGAAACGGCATCAGACCGCCTGCGCGTCACTTTCCGCGAACGACCGCGTGAAGAACGCAATCTTCGACGAGGCGATCTCCAGAGGCCCCGTTGACAGAGCGAACCTGGACACTCTGGCGGACTATTCTGTTGCGCGGATGGAAAGCCCGGTCGTCAAAGGCTGGAACCAGTCGCTCGATATCACTCGTTGTGAGGGACGCTTCATTCTTGAGGTGCCGCCGGGCGCCGAACGCGGCCTCGGCGGCGCGCGTCGGCTCCAGGCCGACATCGAATATACGGCTCAAGCAAGCGCTGACGGTGCTGGTTTAGTTTATCGGGAGAAAGGCGCTGATGCGATCGTGACCAAGCTCGCGGCATTCAACCTAGGCCCCGTCGCCTATCGGCCGCCCCCTGCCATCGATCCCGAACAACCTGGGCCGAACGAAGCGGAGCAGGCGCAACTAGCCTTGCCTGCACAGAACGCCCCACAAAAGCCTACCGAACGCACCTTGACCGAGCGGTCCGTAAAAGGATCGGCTTCGACCGGAGC
>JBKPJK010000540.1:0-17016 GCA_046730635.1 Pseudomonadota bacterium
TCGCATGATCCCCCGACCGCAGCACTTCGGGGATCGTGCGCCCTTCCCATGTCACTGGTCGGGTATAGTGCGGATATTCCAGGAGACCCTGCTCGAAGCTCTCCTCCTCTCCGCTGGAGGCCGCGCCCATTACCCCGGGAAGCAGCCTCACGCAAGCATCGAGGATGATCATCGCGGCAAGCTCCCCGCCGGAGAGGACATAGTCGCCGATCGACACGGCTTCGAGAGGCCGGGCATCGAAGATTCGCTCGTCGAATCCTTCGAACCGCCCACAGAGCAGGATGACCCCCCTACCCGCCGCGAGTTGACGCACGCGTTCCTGGGTCAGTGCTGCGCCTCGAGGTGTCATAGCGAGCATCGGCCTTCCATCCGCCACCGCGTCCAGCGCGGCAGCCACGACATCGGGCCGAAGGACCATCCCTGCCCCCCCGCCCGCGGGCGTATCGTCAACGCTGCGGTGCTTGTCGGTAGCGAAATCGCGAATGTTGGTAGCCTCGAGGCTCCACAAGCCGTCCTGGAGCGCACGCCCGGCGAGGCTCGTCCCAAGCGGTCCGGGGAACATGTCCGGATACAGGGTAAGGACGGACCCTCGGAAGCTCACCCTCGTCTCCGGCCCGTCAAGGTCGCTCCGACGAGACCACCGATCAAGGCCAACAGGGTGGCGCCGCCTCCGATGGTGGCGAGCGCGGCGATGGCCAGATCCAACATATTCTTGTCCTGGGTCCGGCCAGCGTTGGCGATGAACAGGATCCCTAGCAAGGTCGCGACCGCGGTGATCGCAGGAAGGATGGACGCCGCGGTCAGTCGCTTGCGCCGAGCGCTCCATTCGGGGCGGATGGTCGCGAATAACGACACCAGCGCCGAGCCCATGAAGACCGCCAGCGCGAAGCCGATCAGGACGAACGTCCAATTCATTGCCGCGGGCTAGTCGGGAACCGCCGTTGCGGCAATCCATTGGGCACGGATGGACGAACCAATCCTCGACTGCCTGATTGTCGGCGGAGGCCCCGCGGGGTTGACCGCCGCGATCTATCTTGCGCGCTTCCACCTCGACATCCTCGTGGTCGACGGCGGCAAGAGCCGCGCGTCGTGGATCCCGTGCACTCGCAACCACGCCGGCTATCCCGACGGCATCGAGGGCAAGGAATTGCTCCGGCGGATGCGCGAGCAGGCTTGCAAATATGGCGCGAAGATCGAGACCGAGTTCGTGACGAAGCTGGAGCGCGACGAGAAGTCCGGTCTCTTTATTGCGACGTGGGGCTCCGGCGCGGCGACCGCCCGCTCCGTACTGCTGGCAACAGGAGTGACCAACCGCCGTCCGCCGATGGACGAGGAATTGCACGATGATGCTCTCGAGCGTGGCCTCGTGCGCTACTGCCCGATTTGCGACGGTTACGAGGTGACCGACAAGAAGGTGGGTGTGATCGGCAGCGACAGCCACGGCGTCGCCGAGGCCTTGTTCATCCGCAGCTATACGGCCGACGTGACGCTCGTCGCCCCGGACACGGCGCTTCAACTAAAACCGGAGGACTCGAAGAAACTCATAGAGGCCGGCATTGACTGCGTGGACGGACCCGCACAGGCCGTGGCGATTACCGGCGACTGCATCGTGGTGGATACTGCCGAGGGCCATTACACATTCGACACCGTCTATCCGGCGCTCGGGTCGGACACGCACACGCAGCTCGCCGAAATGGTCGGCGCCAAGCTCGCCTCCGACGGCTGCATCCTATGCGACGATCACCAGCGCTCGAGCGTCAGCGGCCTGTATGCGGCGGGTGACGTGGTGCACGGTCTCGACCAGATCAGCCACGCCATGGGTGAAGGCGGCGTCGCTGCAACGACCATCCGCAACGACCTCTGCGCCGCGGAGCCGCGGTGGCGTGAGCCGCTCGAGGAAAAAGCCGAAGACGGAAGCTAGGCTAGGAACTGAGGGTCGAGGACAATTCGCTCACCCTTTAGGTCGGCAATACCTTCACGGAAGGGGATGAGCGACCTGCGGCCCTCCGCGTCTTCGATTTCGAGCAAATCGCCCGCGCCGTAATTCTCGACGGCGGTCACGGTGCCGACCACGCTCCCGTCGCCGTCGACCGCGGACAAGCCGATCAAGTCGGCGTGATAATATTCCCCCTCTTCGAGCGGCGGGAGCGCTGCTCGGTCCACTTCGACAAGCGAGCCGCGCAGCGCTTCGGCGGCCGATCGGTCGGCGAGCCCTTCGATCCGTACCACTGCGATGTTGCCGCCGTCTCTAACGGAAAGGAGGCGTCTTTCGACACCTCCGACATAAACCGATTCATGTCGCGACAGGCTTTCGATGCTGTCGCTGAAAAGCTTGAGCCGAAGCTCGCCCTTCACGCCATGCGCCCCGGCAACCGCAGCGAGGGCAATGCGGCGCTCGCTGCGGTTGTCAGTCGGCAAGGATTAGGCCTTCGCGCCTTCGGCAGGCTCTTCGCTGGACTCGCCCTCGGCCGAAGCCTCGGCGCTCTCCGGCGAACCTTCGGTCGGCGGGACGACGTCGTCAGCACCTTCCGCCGGAGCATCGGCCGATTCGCCATGGTCGCTGGCGGCCGGCTCCGCGGTAGCCTCTTCGGCAGGAGCAGCATTGGTGTCGGGCGATGCCGACTCTTCCTCCGCCGCCGGCGGCGTCTGCTCGGCGACTTCCTCGGTCACCTGCTCCGCTTCGGCGGTCGGCTCCGTAGTCGCGGCCTCGACCTCCTCGGCGATCACGGCCTCGGCTTCTTCCTGGCTGGCCTCGGTCTCCGCGGGGGCGGCAGCAGCCTCGGCGGCCTCGGCCTCCTTCGCTGCGCGCTGCTCGAGGCGCTCCTTGGCCTTCTCGCCCGGCTCGGCCTTCTTCGGGTTGTTGCGGGCAGCGCGCTCACGGATGCCGGCAGCATCGAGGAAGCGCAGCACGCGGTCCGACGGCTGGGCGCCGACGCCGAGCCAATGCTGGATGCGGTCGGCGTCGAGCTTCACCCGGTCGGGCGAATCCTTCGCAAGCAGCGGGTTGTAGGTGCCGAGCTTCTCGATGAAGCGGCCGTCGCGGGGCGAACGGCTGTCGGCGACGACGATGCGGTAATAGGGCCGCTTCTTGGCGCCGCCACGGGAGAGGCGAATTGCTAGAGCCATTTGTTACTTCCTTTCAGTATGTTCGATTACTTCTTTGAAAACTTGTCGAAGCCTGGTGGCAGGTTGAATGAGGAAGCCCCCCCAAGCCCCGGAAGACCGCCGCCCGCACCGCCAAGTCCCGGCAGGCCGCCCGGCGGCAGCGCACCCGGGGGCGCAATGCCTCCGAGCGCTCCTTCGAGACCGCCCTTGCTGAACATCGCGGCGAGCTTGCCGAGTCCACCCATCTTTTTCAGGCGTTTCATGGCCGTCGACATTTCCTGGTGCATCTTGAGGAGCTTGTTGATCTCCTGAACGGTGGTGCCGCTGCCCTTGGCGACGCGGATCTTCCGTTTTGCATTGATGATCTCGGGCTTTGCGCGCTCCTTCGCGGTCATCGACGAGAGCATGGCTTCCATGTGGATCAGCGCCTTGCTGTTGGCGGCCTGGTCCATCGCGCCCTTCATCCCCTTGATGCCGGGCATCATGCCCGCGAGCGCTCCGAGGCCGCCCATGCGCTGCATCTGCTGAAGCTGAGCACGCAGGTCGTCGAGGTCGAACTTGCCCTTGGCCATCTTGGCCGCGAGCTTCTCCGCCTCCTCGACCTTGATCGTTTCGGCGGCGCGTTCGACAAGGCTGACGACGTCGCCCATGCCGAGGATTCGGCCGGCGACACGCTCCGGGTGGAAGGCTTCGAGCTTGTCCAGCGCTTCGCCGACGCCGGCGAACTTGATCGGCTTGCCCGTGACGGCGCGCATCGACAGCGCGGCTCCGCCGCGAGCGTCGCCGTCCATTCGCGTGAGGATCACGCCCGACAGGTCGACTTCGCCGGCAAAGCCTTTGGCTACGTTGACGGCATCCTGACCGGTCAGGGCATCGACGACTAGCAAAGTCTCGGCGGGATTCGACGCCGCCGCGACCGCCTTCATCTCACTCATCAGCTGTTCGTCGACGTGGAGACGGCCCGCCGTATCCAGCATGACCACGTCGTAGCCCTGGAGCTTGGCCGACTGGAGCGCGCGCTTGGCAATGTCGACCGGCTGCTGACCCGCAACGACCGGCAAGGTGTCGACGTCCGACTGACGCCCGAGGACGGCCAGCTGTTCCTGCGCTGCGGGGCGGGCGACGTCGAGGGAGGCCATCAGCACCCTCTTGCCCTCGCGCTCCTTGAGCCGCTTGCCGAGCTTAGCCGTGGTCGTCGTCTTGCCCGAACCCTGGAGCCCGACCATCATGATCACGGCCGGCGGAGTAACGTTGAGGTCGAGCTCGGCGGTCTGCGCACCGAGCGTCTCGACCAGCGCGTCGTGGACGTACTTGACGACCATCTGCCCTGGGGTGACCGAACGAAGGACTTCCTGTCCGACGGCCTGCTCGGTCACCTTGTCGACGAAATCGCGAGCGACGGGCAGCGCGACGTCCGCCTCGAGGAGGGCGACGCGGACCTCCCGCATGGCCGAACGCACGTCGACCTCCGTCAGGGCGCCGCGGCCCCGAAGCCGGTCAAATACGCTGCCGAGCCGATCGCTCAACGTGTCGAACATTCAAATCCTTTCTTCTACTGAACGCAAAATACGCCGGCGGACGAAACCTCGTCGGCCGGCGTGCACCCTTGGGCGCTCAGCATCGATATATTGTCGAAAACGACGGGGGGGCGCATAGCTGCATGGCGGCCAAGAGGCAACCCGCACGAACGCGCACGGAGTGTCCGCATGACCAAGGGTGCGATGCGTGACCCGACGACACTGACCCACGGCGACGTGCATCAGCCCACTCTGTCGGCACTGGCCTTCGAACCTCATACCCGATCGGTATTCCTGGAAGCCGGCCTCGAACCGGGTATGCGCGTACTCGATTGCTGGAGTGGTGTGGGCGAAGTCGCCTTCGTCGCACGCGAGATCGTCGGCCAATTCGGCCAAGTCACCGGCTTCGACCAGATGGCAGGCACCGTCGCCTATGCCAATGAGCGCGCGCTCGCCCGCGGCTTCACCAACGTCCAGTTCGTCGAGGCGGACGTCCGCAAGCTGCCGTTCGGCCGCGAATTCGACGCGATCGTCGGCCGCGTCGTGCTCATGTACCGTCTCGATCCGATCGGCGACCTGCGCGCGTTGGTCGGTTGCCTCAAGGCCGGCGGACTAGCCGTGTTCCAGGAGACGGACTTGTTGACCGGGAAAACGGTCCCCGCGGCTCCCGTTATCGATCAGATCCGCGACTGGATGCTTGACGCCTTCGCCCAGGCCGGCATCGAGATGGAGATGGGCCACAAGCTCTATCAGACGTTCAAGGCGGCGGGATTACCGGCCCCGCAGATGGAAGTCGACGGTTTCATCGGCGGCGTCGAGGACGTTTCACCCGCTCTATTTGCCAACGTCGTTCGGATGCTGGTCCCGCAGCTCGAAGCTCTCGGCGTTGCGACGGCCGAGGAAATCCAGATCGATACGTTGGAACAGCGGATGCGCGATGACCTCGCGAAGACCGGCGGGGTGATGTCGACGCCCTTGATCATCGGTGCCTGGGCGCGTCTGCCCGGCTAGAACTTCGGCTTTCCCTTCGGCTTGCGAGGGCGTGACGAACCGCCCGGCCCCCGGGGACGGTCACCCCCCTCACCGCTCGCCGGCCCCCGACGTGGCCCACGCGGCGGACCTCGCCGATCGGTGGTGCGCTGCCGCTCCGGAACCCGGTCTATGGGGCGCGTCTGCTGCATCTGCTGGCGGGGTCCCACGGCATAGCCTTCCTTCAGAAGCTCGCTGAACGCCGACCGCGTGGTCTCGGCGATCTGGTCTTGAAGCTCCTTCGGCAGGTCCGCGAACGTCACGTTGGGGTGAATCGCCTGCACGTCGCGAAGCAGCTGGTTCGGCAAGCCTCCAGAGGCGCGCTTTAGTGCTGCGATGCCTTCCAGCACCGCAGAGAAGATGATCGATTGCATGACGTCGTTCGCGGCTCTTGGCATTCAATCCACCCCTGGCTGGTGGACTTGGGCCCAGCCGCTCCCTAAGTGCCCGCCCCTATGGACCTGGCCGTCAAATCGCAGCCGCGAGCTGAGCTTGCAGTCCTCTACGAGCACCCGCAGTGGTTTCAACCCCTGTTCGCTACGCTGGACCGTCGCGGCATTCGCTACGAGGCAATTCAGCTATCGGGTCACAGCTTCGATCCGGCAAATCGGGAGGCTCCGGCTCCGCTGATCCTCAGCCGGGTAGCCCAGTCGAGCTTTCTTCGGGAGCCCGAGCACCCGATCTTCTACGCGGCCGCTCTCCTCGATCACTGGCAGCGGTGCGGGGCGCAAGTGCTCAACGGCGCCGACGTGCTCGCGATCGACTCATCGAAGGCTCGCCAGCTCACTTTGATCACATCTCTCGGCCACGCAGTGCCTCGAAGTCGCGTGGTGCACCGGGTTCGCGACCTCGCCGCCGCAACGGAGGACTTCGGATATCCATTGATCGTCAAGGCGAATATCGGAGGCTCAGGAGCGGGAATCGTCCGCTACAGCTCTCGCGACGAGCTGTTGGCATCGATCGAGGAAGGAACCGTCCCGCGCTCGATCGACGGCGTGCTGCTGGTCCAGGACTATGTTCCGGCGCGGGGAGGTACGATCCTTCGGATAGAGACCCTTGCCGGCAAATTCCTCTATGCGATCGAGGTCGACACAGGTGGCGACAATTTCGATCTGTGTCCCGCGGACGCATGCGTCGCGCAACCCGGCCGCGCCGCGATCAGGATGGTGTCCGTAGTGCCGTCGCCGGAAATCATTCGCGCGGCCGAGCAAGTCGCGCAAGCGGCCGGCCTGGCCGTGGGCGGCGTCGAAGTGATCGTCGACGATCGCGACGGTACGCCCCGCTTCTACGACATCAACGCCATGTCGAACTTCGTCGCCGATCCGCTCAACGTGCTCGGCTGGGACCCGCATGAAAAGCTGGTCGACTTTCTTCAGTCGGCTCTGAAAGGCAGGATGGCGGCATGAGGTTCGGCTATTGGATGCCTGTCTTCGGCGGCTGGCTGCGCAACATCCCCGACGAGGGCATGCAGGCGAGCTGGGATTACGTCCGCCGCCTGACCCAGCGGAGCGAGGAAACCGGTTGGGACCTTTCGCTGATCGCCGAGCTCAACCTCAACGATATCAAGGGCGTGGATCAGCCCGCGCTGGACGCCTGGTCGACGGCTGCTGCCCTTGCCGCGGTGACGTCCAAGATCGAACTGATGGTCGCGGTTCGGCCGAACTTCCATCAGCCGGCGCTCTTCGCGAAGGAAGCCGCGAACATCGACAATATTTCGGCAGGACGGCTGGCGCTCAATGTCGTGTCCTCCTGGTGGGCGGACGAGGCAACGCAGTATGGGCTGCAGTTCGACCAGCATGACGATCGTTATGCCCGCACCACCGAGTGGCTGCAGGTCGTGGACGGGCTGTGGACCCAGAAGCGGTTCAGCTTCGATGGGGGACGGTACAAGCTCAAGGACGCTATCTGCGAGCCGAAGCCGGTCCGCAAACCGCGACCGACCATCTACGCCGGCGGCGAAAGCGATGCTGCCAAGACGATGATCACGTCCTTGTGCGACGCATTCGTCATGCATGGCGACCCGGTGGAAGCGATCAGGCCGAAGATCGCGGACATGGAGGAGCGGCGCGCTCGTGTCGGGAAGCCGCGCATGCAATATGGGATGGCGGCATTCGCGATCGTCCGCGACAGCGAGGCCGAGGCCAAGCGCGAGCTTGCCCGGATTACCCAGCTGCCGCCGACGCCGCCGAAGGGCTTCGACAATTTCGACCAATGGTTGTCGGGAACGGAGCTGGAACGGGAGCTCAAGCTTCAGGAATATTCCGTTTCGAACAGAGGCTTGCGCCCGAACTTTGTCGGAACGCCTGAGCAGCTGCAGGAGCGCATTGCCGAATATGAGGCGGTTGGACTGGACCTCCTGCTGCTGCAGATGAGCCCGCAGGCGGAAGAGATGGATCGTTTCGCCGAGCAGGTGATCGCGCCGATGCGCGCGAAGACTCCGGAGCTCGCCTGACGCGTGAAGCGGCATTTTCACAAGATGCACGGCCTCGGCAACGACTTCGTGATCGTCGACGCGCGCCAGGAGCCGTTCGATGTCACGAAGGCACTTGCGCGCGCGATTGCGGACCGGCGCAGGGGGGTCGGCTGCGACCAGCTGATCGTCTTGGAGCCGAGCGAGACCGCCGACCTCCGAATGCGCATCTGGAACAGCGATGGTGGAGAGGTCGAGAGCTGCGGCAACGCGACCCGCTGCGTGATCCAGCTGACCGGCGCCAAGAGCATCGACAGCGACGGCGGCCTCTTGGGAGGCCAGGATTTGGGCGCCGATGTCGAGGTAACCCTTCCGGAGCCGCGCTTTGGGTGGGACGAAATCCCGCTCGCCTATGCGATGGATACTGCTGCGCTGCCGATGGCCTGGGACGGGCTCGAGCGCCCGATGGCGGTCAACGTCGGCAATCCGCACCTCGTCTTCTTTGTGCCGGACGCGCGAGAGGTTCCGCTCGACCGGGTTGGACCCGAGATCGAGAACGATCCTGCCTTTCCCGAGCGAATCAACGTGAACGTCGCCACTTACGTCCATGACCGGCTGAAGCTGCGCACGTTCGAGCGCGGTGTGGGCGAGACGCTAGCCTGCGGCACGGGCGCTTGCGCAAGCGCCGTTGCGGCGATTGCATCTAAGCGGGCGCAATCGCCCGTGCGGGTGGACATGACCGGCGGGAGCCTGACGATCAGCTGGGCGCCCGGCGAACCGATCCGGATGCGAGGCAGCGCGACGCATGTGTTCGAGGGTGAGCTCGACCTCGAGGCTCTGCGATGAGCGTCGAGACGATCACCCTCGGCTGCCGCCTCAACTTCGCGGAGAGCGAGACGATCGCACGTCTCGCGCCGGCGGACGAGGACTGGATTATCGTCAACAGTTGCTCCGTGACCAACGAGGCTGTGCGACAGACCCGGCAGGCCGTCCGACGCGCACACAAGGAGCGGCCGCGTGCCAGGATCCTCGTCACGGGCTGTGCCGCAGAGCTCGAGCCGTGGACCTTCGAGGCCATGCCCGAGGTTTCCCGCGTGATCGGAAACTCACGCAAGCTCAATGCCTTCGGGTCGGACGACGTCATGCCGCCAGTTCCGGCCGGATTGCTCGCCAAGGTGAAGAGTTTCGTCGCCGTCCAGACCGGCTGTGATCATCGTTGCACCTTCTGCTCGATCTGGCAGGCTCGCGGCCCCAGCACGTCCCTTCCCTTCGATGCGATCCGCGATGCCGTGGCACGGGAAATCGATCGTGGAGCGAAGGAGATCGTCCTGACCGGCGTCGACATTACCGATTATGACGGCGGCCTCGGCATATTGTGCCAGCGCTTGCTCGCCGCCGAGCCTCGGCTCAGGCGTCTGCGCCTGTCCTCACTGGACAGCATCGAGATCGACGACGCCCTTCACGAACTGATCGCCGGCGAGCCGAGATTGATGCCGCATTTCCACCTGTCGCTTCAGGCGGGCGACGACATGATCCTCAAACGCATGAAGCGGCGGCATCTACGCGCGGACGCAGTCCGTACGGTCGAGCGGATCAAGGCTGCCCGGCCGGATGCGACAATCGGCGCCGACCTCATCGCGGGATTTCCTACCGAAACTGAAGAAATGGCACTCAACACTTTGAGATTACTAGACGACTGCGACGTCGTCGCGGCGCACATTTTCCCCTTCTCGCCACGACCGACGACTCCCGCTGCACGCATGCCGCAAGTTGAGCGCGAGACGGTGAAGGCGCGCGCAGCCCGCTTACGGAATAGAGCGGCAGGAAGGCGGAGGGAATGGTTCGGCAGCCTGGTCGGCACCGCCCAGCCGGTCCTGGTCGAAGGCAAGGACCAAGGCCACACCGACGGGTTCGCGCCCGTGGCAATATCAGGGCGTGAGCGGGGCCACACGGGCTCGGCTCACATCACCGGACGCGACGGCGATCAGCTGACGGCGGTCTGGGCATGAGTTGGCTCGATCGCCTGCGCGGCGGGTTCAGCAAGACCGCCGAGCGGGTTGCCGACAATCTGACCGGCCTCACCAGCCGAGCGGCTCTCGATACGGCGACGCTCGACGACATCGAGGAGGCCCTGGTTGCATCGGACCTGGGGCCCCAGGCATCCCATCGCATCCGGGAAGCGATCGCTCGCCAGAAGTTTGAGCGCCTGGACGAGCGCGGCCTTCGGACCATCCTCGCCGAAGAGATCGAGAAGATCCTGGCTCCGGTCGCCAAGCCGCTGGAAATCACGGGTTTCCCCCGGCCCCACGTCATCCTGGTGATCGGCGTCAACGGCTCCGGCAAGACGACCACGATCGGCAAGCTCGCTCACTGGCTGAAGGAGCAGGACTACGGGGTCCTGCTCGCCGCGGGCGACACATTCCGTGCTGCGGCGATCGAGCAATTGAAGATCTGGGGCGACCGCATCGGAGCGCCGGTCATCTCCGGCAAGGAGGGCGGCGACGCCGCTGGGATCGTCTTCGACGGCGTCAAGCAGGCGACGGCGACCGGAGAGGACGTACTGATCGTCGACACCGCCGGGCGCCTGCAAAACAAGTCGCACCTCATGGAAGAATTGTCGAAGATCCGTCGCGTCCTCGGCCGCCTCAACCCCGAAGCGCCCCATGACATCCTGCTCGTCCTCGACGCGACTACCGGCCAGAATGCCCTTGCCCAGGTGGAGGTGTTCCGCGAGAGCGCCGGCGTGACCGGTCTCATCATGACCAAGCTGGACGGGACCGCCCGAGGCGGCGTGCTAGTGGCTGCGGCCGAGAAATTCGGGCTGCCGATCCATGCGATCGGCGTGGGTGAGAAGGCCGATGACCTCAGGCCGTTCGATCCTCGTGCGGTCGCCCGGGCCATCGCCGGGCTGCCACCCGAATGAGCGCCAAGCCTGAGCCGCAAGGCGGCGCCAAGCTGCTGATCGACCTCGGTCCGCTGCTGGTTTTCTTCGCCGCCAACTTCTTCGCACCGGTTCCGGACCTCCTGAAGATCTTCGTAGCCACCGGCGCTTTCATGCTGGCGATGGTCATCGCGATGATCTTCTCCGCCATCCGCTACCACCGAATCTCACCCCTGCTTTGGTTCTCGGGCATCATGGTCGTTGTCCTGGGCGGGCTCACCATCTGGCTGCACGACCGGACCTTCATTCAGATGAAGCCGACGATCTACTATGCCCTGGTCGCTGGGTTGCTCGCGTTTGGGCTCGCCACCGGCCGCCCGCTTCTCCAGCAGGTCCTGGGCAGCACCTATCCGGGACTGAGCGAGCAAGGTTGGAAGAAGCTCACTCGCAATTGGGCCCTGTTTTTCGCCTTCATGGCGATCCTCAACGAAGCCGTGTGGCGCAACACGTCGTGGGATTTCTGGATCGGGTTCAAGCTGTGGGGAGCCCTGCCCCTCACCTTCCTGTTCGCGGCGGCGAACATCCCGATGCTTCTGAAACACGGTCTGATGAAGGAAGACACAGTGCCAGTTGAGCCAGGTCCGGTTGAATGAGCGATCCGGTGCTTTCCATCCGCGGGCTTCGCAAGGAGTATGGAACCGGTGTTCATGCGCTGAAATCCGTCGATCTGGATATTCGCAAGGGCGAGATCTTCGCCCTCTTGGGCCCCAACGGCGCCGGCAAGACGACGCTCATCAACATCGTCTGCGGCATCGTCACTCCCACCAGCGGCGAAGTCCTCGTTGATGGCCGCAACTGGCAATCCGATTATCGATACGCGCGGGAGCGGATCGGCCTCGTGCCGCAGGAGCTGACGACCGAAGCGTTTGAGCCGGTGCGGCGCACCGTCACCTTCTCGCGCGGCCTGTTCGGCAAGCCGCGCAACGACGCGAAGGTCGAAGAGCTGCTCAAGCGCCTGTCACTCTGGGACAAGCGCAAGACGATCATGATGCATCTCTCCGGCGGCATGAAGCGCCGGGTGATGATCGCCAAGGCGCTCAGCCATGAGCCCGACATTCTGTTCCTCGACGAGCCCACGGCGGGCGTCGATGTGGAGCTTCGCCGCGACATGTGGGACCTGGTCCGAAGCCTTCGCTCCAGCGGAACCACGATCATCCTGACGACCCATTACATCGAAGAGGCAGAAGAGATGGCCGATCGCGTCGGCGTCATCAGCCACGGCGAGCTGATCGCCGTCGACGAAAAGCGCGCGCTGATGTCCAAGCTGGGGCGCAAAACCTTAGACATCATGCTCGCCGAACCGATCGGCGCCATTCCCGCCGAGCTTGCCGAGTGGAATTTGCACCTCGAGGAGGATGGTCACGTGCTCTGCTACGAGTTCGACAGCAATGCCGAGCGCACGGGGATCGCTTCGCTCATGCGACGGCTCACCGACCTCGGGATCGGATACAAGGACCTATCGACGCACCAGTCGAGCCTCGAAGACATCTTCGTAGAGCTGGTTCACAAGCCGAAGGCGGCCGTGGAATGAACTGGCACGGCATTACCGCGATCTATCGTTTTGAGATGGCTCGTTGGGGCCGCACGCTCTGGCAGAGCCTGATCACCCCGGTCATCACGACGGCCCTCTACTTCGTCGTGTTCGGCTCTGCGCTCGGCAGCCGCATCACCCAGATGGACGGCGTCGACTTCGGTAGCTTTATCGTGCCCGGGCTGACGCTCTTGTCAGTGTTCATGCAGTCCATCTTCAACGCCAGCTTCGGCATTTATTTTCCGAAGTTTACAGGGACGATCTACGAGCTTCTCTCAGCTCCCATCTCCAGCTTCGAAGCCGTCCTTGCATATGTTGGGGCGGCCGCGACGAAATCGGTGATTCTCGCGCTAGTGACCATCGCCACTGCCACATTGTTCGTGCCCTTACGCATCGATCATCCGGCGGCGATGATCCTCTTCCTGCTCGGCATTTCGATCGGCTTTTGTCTGTTCGGGTTCGCGATCGGCGTCTGGGCGAAGAATTTCGAGCAGCTTCAGATCATTCCGATGCTGATCATCACGCCGCTGACTTTCCTAGGCGGCGCGTTTTATTCGGTGAAGGCGCTGCACGAGCCGTTCCGCACGATCACGCTCTTCAACCCGGTCGTGCATCTGGTCAGCGGCTTCCGGTGGAGCTTCTACTCCGTTGCCGACGTGCCGGTCTGGTCGAGCGTTGCAGTCACCGTGGCGATCATCGCCATCTGCATGGCGGTGATCGCCTGGATGTTCAGGAGCGGCTACCGGCTCAAGCAGTGAGCTCGGGCGAACGTGCTTCGGAGCCTTCCTGATTGGCGCGCTCAAAGCCCTTTCCGTCGAGGTTCTGGGCTACGAAATCCCAGTTCACGATGCTCGACAGAACCGTCTGGGCGAAACGCGGGCGCTCGTTGCGATAGTCGATGTAATAAGCGTGCTCCCACACATCGAGCGTAAACAGCGGCTGCATGCCCTCGTGGACGATCGGCGTGTCCGCATCGTGCAATGATGTGATCTTCAGCTGGTCGCGATCGAGCACGAGCCATGCCCAGCCGTTGGAAAAGTGATTGACCGCTTCTTCCTGGAGCTTCTGAAGAAGCGCATCCTCGCCGCCAAACCCGTCTCGGATGAGCTCAGCCAGTCGACCGCTCGGCTTCTGACCCTGGGAAGGTGCCAGGCACTGCCAGAAGAAACTGTGGTTCCATAGCTGCGCGCTGTTGTTGAACAGCTTGCTGTTTCCCGATGATTTTGCCTGTCGGACGACGTCGAGGAGCGACGCTCCGTTGAGTTGCTGATCGTTCGCGATCAACTCGTTGGTCTTGGTGACGTAAGCCTTGTGATGCTTGCCGTGGTGATATTCGAGGGTCTCGGCCGACATAACGGGCGCGAGCGCGTCCTTTGCGTAGGGAAGTTCGGGCAGCTGGAAGGGCATTGGAAGGCAACTCCTTGAACTACCGTAGAAACGCCGGCCACGCGGCGACTCTCGGTCGTGGGCCCCCGCCCCCATGGCAGCCGACATGCTTGCATGCCTGAGAATTTCAACCCTAGAAACGATCACGTAACGATCGTTTGCGGTGAGAGGGGGGTGCAATGAAGTTCTTTGGAAATCTAAACCTGGTTCTGTTCGTCGGCCTTGCGGTCGCGGTGCTGATCGCGGTCTTCCCGGACTCAGGCTATCGTCCGCCGACCGGAGACCTGGTGAACGGCGTTCTCCAGTGGCTCCATGTCTTCTTCGGCATCACGTGGATCGGCCTGCTCTATTATTTCAATTTCGTGCAAACTCCCGTGATGCCGACCGTGCCCGCCGAACTGAAGCCCGGTGTCAGCAAATATATCGCGCCAAAGGCCCTGTTCTATTTCCGCTGGGGCGCGGCGTTCACGGTCCTGACCGGATTGCTCCTCGCAGGGTCGTACGGAGAGCTGGTCCAGGCGTTGACGTTGCAACCCGAGGCGCGGTTGATCGGCATCGGCATGTGGCTGGCGCTGATCATGGCCTTCAACGTCTGGGTCATCATCTGGCCGAACCAAAAGAAGGCGCTCGGGATCGTTCCGGCCGATGACGCGGCAAAGGCGAAGGCGGCAACGACCGCAGGAATCGCCTCGCGACTCAATACTTTGCTCTCGATCCCGATGCTTCTCGCAATGACCAACGCGCACTGAGCGCGGTCCTTATGAGTGCGCGCCGCGAGGGCAAGCGGCGCGCACCTCGCCAGTCGACGCCGGCGAAGGAGCTGAAATATGCCTTCCAGCTTCCCGTTTCAGCCGAGTTTCGACGAACCGACGAGCGGCTAGGCGGCCGTATCCTGAAGCTTATGCCGTTTCAGTGCATGCCGAAGCTGGTCATAGCTCAAGCCCAGCGCCGCGGCCGTCGCACGCTGGTTGAAACGATTGCGGCGGAGTGCGTCCTCGAGAAGTTGGCGCTCATAGGCTGACACCGCCCCGCGAAAATCGTTCGTGGGCTGCGCCTCGGTTCCGGACGAAACCAGGTGCAGCGGAGCGGCCGGCTCTTCCGCCGGCGAGGGAACCTCGGCCGGCACCGCCTGCGGCGGCCCGATCGTCTCCGGCGCCCAGGGCGAGCGGAACGGATCGAACACGATCTCGTCGATCGGCCGCTCTGGATCCTCGTGCCGGTATACGGCCCGCTCGATCACGTTCCGCAGCTCGCGCACGTTTCCGGGCCAATGATAGACTTCGAGCTCTGCCATCGCCCGCGGGCTGAAGCCCGGCCAATTGGGCCAGTCGAGCTCTACTCCCATCCGTCGCCCGAAATGCTCGGCAAGTAGAGGGATGTCTCCCTGGCGGGCTCGGAGCGGCGGCAGCGTGATCACCTCGAACGAAAGGCGGTCGAGGAGGTCAGCACGAAACTTCCCCTTGTCCACCTGCACCGGCAGGTTCTCGTTGGTCGCAGCCACGATGCGAACATCGACCGAGATCGGCTTCGACGCCCCGATCCGGGTAATCTCGCCATATTCGACGGCGCGCAGCAGACGATCTTGTGCCGGCATCGACAGCGTGCCGAGTTCGTCGAGGAACAAAGTGCCGCCGTCAGCCTCCTCGAATCGGCCATGGCGGGTCTTTGCCGCGCCGGTGAAGCTTCCCGCTTCGTGACCGAACAACTCGGCTTCGATCAGGTTCTCGGGAAGCGCTGCGCAATTCATGATAATGAGCGGTCCGGCCCATCGCGACGACAGGTGGTGGAGACGTTCGGCGATCAGCTCCTTTCCCGTCCCTCGTTCACCGATGACGAGCACGGGGCGGTTGAGCGGCGCAGCGCGGCTCGCCCGCTCGACCGCGTCGAGGAATGCCAGGCTTTGGCCGATGAATTGTTCTGCCCGCTCCATATGCCTTTTCGATCAAAAATCTGGCCGACTGTTGGTGGCAAATCCCACCATTTGGCAAGGATTTTCACGCTGTTATCGCTTGAAGAATCGGGAAATT
Organism: Pseudomonadota bacterium; assembly: GCA_046730635.1. GTDB lineage: Bacteria > Pseudomonadota > Alphaproteobacteria > Sphingomonadales > Sphingomonadaceae > Sphingomicrobium. The sequence goes on from JBKPJK010000540.1 coordinate 15,947, forward strand.
GTTTAGATTCTCCACTTCCCGTGATTCTGGCACGGGTCTTGAATATGAAAAGGCAAGTTTAGGGCCCTAATTTCGTATTCGGAGTGTTGGAATGGGAATTTTTTCTCGGTCGCGAGATATCTTCGCGGCGAACATCACGGAGCTTCTCGACCGGTCTGAGGACCCGGCGAAGATGATCCGGATGGTGATTTTGGAAATGGAGGAAACGCTGGTCGAGGTCCGTGCCTCGGCTGCGCGCTGTATCGCGGACGGCAAGGAAATGCGTCGCGCGCTCACCCGCCTCGACGAGCTTCAGAGGAGTTGGACGGAAAAGGCCGAACTCGCGCTCAGCAAGGACCGCGAGGATCTGGCGAAGGCTGCGTTGATCGAGCGCCAGAAGGCCTCGGACATGGGTGAAGGCCTGCGCGAGGAGATCAAGGTCATCGACGAGACGCTGAAGAGCTACGAGGCGGATATCGCCAAGCTCCAGGGCAAGCTGCGCGAGGCGCGTGCCCGTCAGAACGCGATCCAGACTCGCTTCGAAAGCGCAGTCACACGGGCCCGTGCCCGCGAGATCATGAACGGCAATCGCACCGAGGACGCGTTCAGCCGATTCGAGATTCTTGAACGCCGGGCGGACTTCGCCGAAGGCCGCGCGGACGCGCTCGGAATGACGGGGCCGAAGAGCCTCGAAGAAGAGATCGCAGAGCTGAAGGCTGCCGAGTCCGTCGACGCGGAGCTCGAAGCCATGAAGGCGGCGCTGAAGGCAAGGGGGAAGTAAGCTTCAATGGAAGACATTCTGGTACCGATTACCGTCGTCCCGATCCTGTTCATCGGGCTGCCGTGGCTGATCTTTCACTACATCACCAAGTGGAAGACGGCGGCGACGCTGACCTCCGGCGACGAGAAGCTGCTGGACGACCTCCACGAGGCGGCTCGCCGGCTGGACGACCGGCTGTGCACGATCGAAAGGATCATGACGGCGGAGAACCCCAACTGGCGGCAGCAGTGCATGCCCGGCCGAGAGAACCAGCGCCTGCTGGCCGACGGGGAGTAACATGGCTTACGACCGCTATCCCGCGCCCCAGGAG
>JBKPJK010000541.1:0-4153 GCA_046730635.1 Pseudomonadota bacterium
GCGCGATGGTGCTGGCGTTCGTCGCCTTGGTGGCGCTCGCCAACGGACTGCTCGGCGGCCTCGGTTACCTGGCGGGCATTCCGGACCTCAGCTTCCAGCGGCTGGTCGGCTACCTGTTCGCTCCGGTCATGTATCTGATCGGCGTTCCCTGGAACGAGGCGGGCGCGGCGGGCGGCCTGTTCGGGACCAAGCTGGTCCTCAATGAATTCGTCGCGTTCATCGACCTTGGGAAGATGGGCGCCACAGTTTTATCAGACCGCAGCCGGGCGATCGTGACCTTCGCCTTGTGCGGGTTTGCGAACTTCAGCTCGATCGCGATCCAGATGGCGGTGACCGGTGGGCTCGCTCCCAACCAGCGGCCGGTCATCGCGCGTCTCGGGATTCGCGCGCTTCTTGCCGGCAGCCTCGCCAACCTCATGTCTGCCGCGCTGGCAGGCCTCCTGATTTAGGCATAAAGCTCAACGTCATGGCCACGATTACTCACGACGAAATTGCGTCCGTTTCCCTGAAGGACGCTGACCGTGACCCCGATGCCTTCGCCCAAAGGCTGGGGCGGAGCTTCGAGGATTATGGGTTCGCGATCATCGCCGATCACGGAATCCCCGACGACCTCATCCATCGTGCCGAAGAAAAGGCGAAGGCCTTCTTTGCGCTGCCCGATGAGGTGAAACGCAAATATTTGATCCCTGGCGGCGGGGGCGCCCGCGGCTACACTCCGTTCGGGATCGAGACCGCCAAAGGGCACAAGGCGCACGACCTCAAGGAGTTCTGGCACGTGGGGCGCGATCTCCCTTCGGGCCATAAATTTCGCGACCACATGCCCGACAACCTCTGGCCGGCGGAGGTGCCGAGCTTCCGGGATACGTTCCAGGAGCTTTTCGCCACGTTCGACCGCACGGGCCTCAAGGTCCTCAGGGCGATCGCGCGCTACCTCAAGATCGACGAGGATTATTTCGAGGACGCGGTTCGGGACGGCAACTCGGTGCTCCGCGCGCTCCATTACCCGCCGCAGACAGAGCCAACCGGCGAGCACATCCGGGCCGGCGCGCACGAGGACATCAACGCGATCACCCTGTTGCTCGGCGCAGAAGAGGCGGGCCTTGAGCTACTGACGAAAGACGGGCGATGGATCCCGGTCTCACCGAAGCCGGGAGAGCTGGTGATCAACATCGGCGACATGCTGCAGCGGCTGACGAACGGCGTAATGCGATCGACATCGCACCGGGTGGTCAACCCGGCGCCTGACCGCGCCAGCCATGCGCGCTACTCCATGCCCTTCTTCCTGCACTTCCGTTCGGATTTCCTGATCAGCGCGCTGCCCGAGACGGTGCCGCCGGGCGAGCAAGCCAAATGGCCGCCGATCACCGCCAACGACTACCTCCAGGAGCGGCTGCGCGAGATCAAGCTGGTCTAGGCCTCGCGCTGCTTCCTACTTCGTCAGCTGCGTCTTCGGAGTGACGACGCGAACTACGACTCGCCGCGCTTCGTCATGACCGGCCGGAGCCGCTTCGCCCGGAGCCGTGGTCCCTTCGCCCATTGCCGATGGCGAGAGCACACGACCGGGCTGGATGTGCCCGGTCTGGCGCAGGTAGTTGCTGACGGCAGCAGCGCGCTTTTGGCTGAGGCGCTCATTAGCCGCCTTATTGCCCCGTGGGTCGGCAAATCCGAGAATCGAGATACGGTAATTACCGTAGGACGGCGCCTTCTGCGCGAGCTCCCGCAGTCGTTGTTTATAGGACTCCGCGATCACAGCCTTGCCGGTCTGGAAGTAGACGGTGGCTTCCTCGCGGATCACATATTCGTGACCCTCGATGATCGCCTTGCGAAGTTCGGCGAATTCCTCGGTGGTCCCGGCCTTGGTGGAGATCGCGGTGCGCCAATCCTTCTCTTTGAAGCGGATATGCTGGGCGTGAACGGTCTGCCCCTGCATGTCACCATCGACCGTGAAGATCAGGCCGGGGATCAAGGCCCTCGCGTCGCGCGTCTTTTTGCTGGCGAGACCGCTCGTCTGAGCGATCGTGGTCGACGGGCTAAGAACCACGGTGATCGGACCATTTTGGGTCCGGGCGTGGATCGTATGGCCCTCGACCTTGGTGTTGACGGCTTCGGTCTTGATCGGCTCCGCGAGTGCATAGCTTGAGACCACCACAGCTGCGCTGAAAGCCATCAGGCCAACTTTCCCAATCCCCATTGTATTTCTCCTGCGAGCGTTCCCTCCAGCTAATTGCTGCAAGGCGAGTCACATATCAGGGAATTTACCGACGGATTGGTCAGCCTGCTGAGGCAGCGCCAGGGTAAAAATACTGAGGCGGGATTTTCGGTGGTTTCGGGCCGGACACGGGTGGCGTGGCTACGCACTCTCCAGATTCGCAGGTCCAAAACCAAAGGGGATCATTTCGCCGATTCTATGCCGCTCAACCTTTGAACCGTCGCCGCTGGCGCATAGAATTTCGACGTCGCGTCCGCTGAGTTGGGCGGCCTCGAGGATGGCCTGACGGCATCCTCCGCACGGTGTGCAGACCATCGCCCCAGCGCCGCCGGCGACTGCGATACGCGCGACCTTGTCGAGGCCGAACTTGTGTTGCGCGGCGGTCAGCGCGCTCTGCTCGGCGCAGATGCCGAGGCGGTAGCAGGCATTTTCCATATTCGCGCCGGTCACGATCTCGCCATCGACGGACTCGATCGCGCAGCCGACGTGGAACTTCGAATAGGGGGCATAGGCCTTGGCGGCGGCTTCCCGCGCGAGCGCGAGCAATTGTTCATCCGTCATGCTCTTGTCCTTAAGCGGCTGCACGGGGCATGCGCTAGTCGTCCGAATCTGAGAGTTCCCGTCCAATGAAAATATGGTTGTTCGTAGCCGCAGCTGCGGCGAGCCTGGTTCCCGCGCCCGTATTGGCGTGGGGCAAGACGGGTCATCGCGTCGTCGCGGCCATCGCCGACACGCAGCTGAGCGGCCTCGCGAGGGCCCACGTGCGCGAAATCCTGGGCGGCGCCGAGAGCCTCGACGAAGCCGCGACCTGGCCCGACGAGATGCGCTCTGCGCCCGGCGACTTCTGGCAAAAGACTGCGACCCCTTGGCACTATGTGACGCTAAACGGAATCACCTACGATCACGCACCGCCAGAGGGTGACGCCCTGCAGGCGCTCGATCATTTCCGCTCGGTGCTGCGTGATCCGACGGCGAGCCTGCCGGACAAGCAGCTGGCGCTACGCTTCGTCGTCCACCTTGTGGGCGATCTTCACCAGCCGCTTCACGTCGGAAAGTGCTGCGACAAGGGCGGCAATGACGTGAAAGTGAGCTGGTTCGGCAAGCCCACGAACCTTCACGCGGTATGGGATTCTTCGCTCGTCGACGAAGAGCAGCTCTCCTTCACGGAGCTTGCCGCGAAGCTCGAGCGGCACGTCAGCAATCAGAATGTGCTGGACTGGTGGGACCTCAATCCGCGCGACTGGATCCGCGAGAGCGCCGAGATTCGCGACACGCTTTACCCTTCGGTTTCGAAGCCGGCGAAAGGCAAGAAGAGGGGGAGGCGGAGAGCTGTCCCCGAGCTCTCCTATGCCTACGTCTACAAGTTTACGCCCGTGATGGAGCGGCGGCTGAGCCAGGCCGGCGTGCGCCTTGCGGCCTATCTCAACGACATCTTTGCTTCGCCGCAGCCGGTGACGGGCCCGGTGCAGCCCTAGCGAAGCGGCGGCTCGTCGAAGCTGCGCAGCTTGCGGCTGTGAAGGTCTTCGCCTTCCCGCTGGAGTAGGTTCAGGGTCTCGATTCCGATCCTGAGATGCTGGCTGATTGCCCGCTCGTAGAAGGCGTTTGCCTGACCCGGCAGCTTCAGTTCGCCGTGAAGCGGCTTGTCCGAAACGCAGAGCAGCGTGCCGTAGGGAACGCGGAATCGGTAACCTTGCGCGGCGACCGTCGCCGATTCCATGTCGATCGCGACCGCGCGGCTTTGGTTGAAGCGCAAGGCCGAAGCCGCATAGCGTAGCTCCCAATTGCGGTCGTCGGTGGTCACGACCGTTCCGGTGCGAAGCCTCTGTTTGACGCTGTCCTCATCCTCGCCAGTGATCGAGGTCGTGGCCTCAAACAGCGCCCTCTGTACCTCGGCGATGGCGGGCAGAGGGACTTCCGGCGGGAGGACGTCGTCCAGCACATGGT
>JBKPJK010000542.1:0-1789 GCA_046730635.1 Pseudomonadota bacterium
ACATTGGCTCGGGCGCCGGACTGCCGGGCGTGATCGTCGCTTGCCTCGTCGAAGGGCCAGTGATGCTGGTCGAGCCGCGTCGGCTTCGCGCCGACTTCCTCCAGCGCGTAGTGTCGGAATTGGGCCTCCCCGCTGAGGTTCGGCAGGCGAAGGCCGAACGAATCACGGGCAGTTTCGACGTGATTACGGGTCGCGCGGTCGCATCGCTTTCGCGTTTCCTCAGCATGTGCGACCATCTGTCCACAAAAAAGACGGTTTGGGTGCTCCCTAAGGGGCGAAGCGCGCAATCCGAACTGGTCGAAGCGCGCCGGACATGGCAGGGTAACTTCCGTGTGGAGCCGAGCGTGACCGACGACGATGCCAAAATCGTCGTCGCCACCGAGGTGAGGGCAGGGAAGCGATGAATCGGATCGCAGTAGCCAATCAAAAAGGCGGCGTGGGGAAGACCACGACGGCCATCAATCTTGCCACCGCACTGGCCGCGATCGGCTGGCGGGTTTTGCTCGTGGACCTGGATCCGCAAGGGAACGCCTCCACTGGGCTCGGAGTCAGCCAGTCTCAACGACATCGTTCCAGTTACGATGTCTTGATCGGAAGCGCCTCCGTCGCCGAGTCCGCAGTCGCGACGCGCGTTCCGCGGCTGGACCTGCTGCCGGCCACCGTGGACCTCTCCGGCGCGGAGATCGAGATGGTGACGCTGGAGGATCGCGCGCATCGGCTCGACAAAGCCTTGAGCGAAGCCTCGGCGCGCTGGGACATTTGCCTAATAGACTGCCCGCCGTCGCTCGGGCTGCTGACGGTCAACGCGCTGGTTGCCGCTCGAAACGTGCTCGTGCCTCTCCAATGCGAGTTCTTCGCGCTCGAGGGTCTGAGTCAGTTGCTGCAAACGGTCGAGCGGATCCGCGCCGCCTTCAATCCGGAGCTTTCGATTCTGGGGGTCGCTTTGACCATGTTCGACAGGCGCAACAACCTTTCGCAGGCCGTGTCCGAGGACGTGCGCGCGTGCCTCGGCGCAGTCGTGTTCGACACCGTGGTGCCCCGCAATGTTCGCCTGTCGGAGGCCCCGAGCCACGGGCTGCCCGCGCTGATCTACGACCTCAAGTGTCCGGGCTCGGAGGCTTATTTGCGCCTCGCGCGTGAGTTAATTGCGCGCCTCCCGAGAGTGGCGGAAGCGGCATGAGCAGCGACAAGCCCGGCAGGGGGCTCGGGATGGGCCTTTCGGCGCTGCTCGGCGATGCGCCGCGCCAACACGGCGGCGACGCTTCGCCCGAAAATCGCGGCGGGGTACGCGAGGTCGAGATCGCCCGCATCAGGCCCAATCCGAACCAGCCGCGGGTCCAGTTCACGGAGGACTCGATCAACGAGCTGGCCGAGTCCATCGCACAACGCGGCGTCCTTCAGCCGATCCTCCTGCGGCCGAGCGGAGACGGACACGGCTTCGAGATCGTCGCCGGCGAGCGTCGCTGGCGCGCAGCGCAGAGAGCGCGTCTGCACACGATTCCGGCGATTGTGCGAGACATCGACGAGGCGTCGATGGCCGAGCTGGCGCTGATCGAGAACATCCAGCGCGAGGATCTCAACGCGATCGAGGAGGCGGAGGGATATCGGCAGCTGATTGAACGTCACGGGCACACGCAGGATGGCGTATCAAAAATCGTCCACAAGTCTCGCAGCCACGTTGCCAACCTACTGCGACTGCTGGATCTACCCGAGTTCGTGCGTCAGTCTCTCGTCCAGGGCGCCATCACCATGGGCCACGCCCGAGCGGTGGCGACGGCTCCGGATCCGG
>JBKPJK010000543.1:0-2636 GCA_046730635.1 Pseudomonadota bacterium
GCGAAGGTTTTCAGTTTCCTAGAGAGGACTGAACGCGCTTAGAGATATTCCGCAAACTCGCGCAAAAGCTGTCGATAGAGATCGCGCTTGAACGGCACGATCAGCTCGGGAAGTTGTTGCGGATCGATCCACTTCCATTGGCGGAATTCGGGATCCTCGGTCGCGATGTTCACGTCGGAATCGTTCCCGAGGAAGCGCGCAAGGTACCAGTTCTGATCCTGGCCCTTCCATTTGCCGCCCCACAATTTGCTGCGAATGTCTTCCGGCAGGTCGTATTTGAGGCGTTCCGGGCATTTCGAGATGCGCTCCACCAGGTGCGGCGGGATGCCGGTCTCCTCCTCCAGTTCGCGGAGCGCCGTCGCCCATGGCTTCTCGCCCTCGTCGATCCCGCCCTGCGGCATTTGCCAGGCCTCGTCGGTATTATCGATCCGTGCCCCGACGAAGACCTTCCCTTCGCGGTTCAGCAGCATCACGCCTACGCCGCGGCGGTAGCGGTCATCGTCCTTGGCCATCCGCGCCTATTAGCCCGAGCATTAAAAGTGGCGAAAGAGCCCTTAGAGGCCTAAAGGCATAGCAACTCCCAACTCACGCGTTTGTAAGGACCCGCTCCGTGGCGACAGCCACCCATCTCCTCACCGAAAAAGAAGCTACGGCCCACCCGCCCGCGGAAGCCGTGGTCGTGCGCTTCGCCGGCGACAGCGGCGACGGAATGCAGCTGACCGGCGGCCAGTTCACGCTGTCGACCGCTTTGGCCGGCAACGATCTGGCGACCTTCCCGGATTTCCCGGCGGAAATTCGCGCTCCACAGGGCACCACGTTCGGGGTCTCCGCCTTTCAGATCAATTTCGGCTCGACGGCGATCGACACGGCGGGGGACCAGCCGGACGTGCTCGTCGCGATGAACCCCGCTGCCCTGAAGACCAACGCCAACGACGTTCGGGAGGGCGGGCTACTCATCGTCGATGAGGGCGAGTTCACGGCGCGCAACCTCGCCAAGGCGGGCTACGAGCAAAACCCGCTGGAGGACGGGAGCCTCGCGAGGTGGCAGGTCGTCCACTTCAACGTCTCGCAGCTGACGCTCGATGCCGTGAAGCCGTTCGGGCTCGGCAACAAGGAAGCGCTGCGCTGCAAGAACATGTGGACCCTGGGGCTGGCCCTCTGGATGTTCGATCGCGATCGCACTCCGATCGTCGACTGGCTCAAGCAGAAGTTCGCCAAGGCGCCTGAGCTTGCTGAAGCGAACATTGCCGCGCTCAATGCCGGCCACGCCTATGGCGAGACGGTCGAGATGGGCGCGCCGTTCAAGCAGCACCACATCGCGCCGGCGCCGGCCGAGCCGGGGCTTTATCGCACCGTCACAGGGGCAGAGGCCCTCGCCCTTGGCCTCGTTGCCGGCTGCCAGCTCGCTGGGATCGAGATGTTCTTCGGTTCCTATCCGATCACTCCGGCAAGCCCGTTGCTCCATCATCTGGCGCGTCTGAAGGAGTTCGGGATCACGACCTTCCAGGCGGAGGACGAGATCGCGGCGATCTGCGCTGCAATCGGCGCGAGCTATGCCGGCCAGCTCGGCATCACGTCGTCATCGGGGCCGGGCATTGCGCTCAAGACCGAGGCGCTCGGGCTTGCGGTGATGACGGAGCTGCCCCTCGTCGTCGTCAACTCGCAGCGCGGCGGGCCTTCCACGGGCCTCCCCACCAAGACCGAGCAGTCGGACCTCTACCAGGCAGTCTACGGCCGCAACGCCGACTCGCCGCTTCCCGTGATCGCGGCGCGGTCGCCCGCGGACGCCTTCGATTGCGCGATCGAGGCCTGCCGCATCGCGACGAAGTTCATGACCCCCGTCATGCTGTTGACCGACGGATACATCGCGAATGCCGCCGAACCCTGGAAGGTGCCGGACATGAGCACCTATAAGCCGTTTCCCGTGAAGTTCTTCGACTCCCCGCCGGCCGAAGGGCAGGGCGTCATGCCTTATGCGCGGGGCGACGGGCTCGCGCGGCCCTGGATCAAGCCTGGAACGCCCGGGCTTGAGCATCGCATCGGCGGCATCGAGAAGCAGCCTGGGACCGGCAACATCGACTATCGGCCCGAAGTTCACCAGGAGATGAGCGACACGCGCGCCGCGAAGGTATCGGGCGTCGCCAATTCGATCCCGGATCAGGACGTCTGCGCGGGTCGCGAAGGCGCCGAGCTCGCGGTGGTCGGCTGGGGATCGACGTTCGGACCGATCCACCAGGCAGTGAACCGCGCACTCGCCAAGGGCCAGGACGTCGCGCACGTCCATGTCCGCCACATCTGGCCGATGCCCAAGAATATGTCTGTCCTACTCAAGGGCTTCAAACATATCCTCGTGCCCGAGATGAACATGGGCCAGTTCAAGACCGTGTTGCGCGATCAGTTCCTGGTGGACGCCCGGCCGTTGACCAAGGTCAGTGGCCACCCGTTCCGGATTGCCGAGATCGAGGCGGCGATCGATGCGGCGCTGGCGGGGGACCATCGGTGAGTCCTCGTCGTCACTGCGAAGATCGGTGAAGATCGGAATGAAACAGATCAACGTCTGGCCTATGCTGATCCTGCTCATTTGTGTCGTTTTGATTGTAATCTGGCTAAGGCCCCACTGATGAATGAGATGACGT
>JBKPJK010000544.1:0-3902 GCA_046730635.1 Pseudomonadota bacterium
GCCGAGAATAGCGCCGACAAATATCATGGCGTGGTCAAGTTCGACGTCGTCTCGGGCGTGCAGGCCAAGCCCACGCCAGGCGCGCCGAGCTATACCGGCATCTTCGCCAAGGCCTTGATCGCCGAGATGGAACGCGACCAAAGGGTCGTCGCAATCACTGCGGCGATGCCGTCCGGTACCGGCCTCGACAAGGTCGCCGAGAGATTTCCGGAGCGGACTTTCGATGTCGGAATTGCCGAGCAACATGCGGTGACGTTCGCCGCCGGCTTGGCAGCGCAGGGCTACAAGCCGTTTGCAACGATCTATTCGACCTTCCTGCAGCGCGCATACGACCAGGTGGTGCACGACGTTGCGATCCAGAACCTACCCGTGCGCTTTGCGATGGACCGGGCCGGGCTGGTCGGCGCGGATGGGGCGACGCATGCGGGCAGCTTCGACCTCGCTTACCTAGGCACCTTGCCGAATTTCGTTGTCATGGCCGCGGCGGACGAAGCCGAGCTTGTGCATATGGTGCACACGATGGCCCAACACGACAGCGGGCCCAGTGCGGTCCGTTATCCGCGCGGTGAGGGCAGGGGGGTGCCGCTGCCTACGGAGCCGCAGCAGCTGGAGATCGGCAAGGGCCGGATCGTTCGCGAGGGCAAGAAGGTGGCGATCCTCTCGCTCGGAACGCGGTTGGCCGAGGCCGAGAAGGCAGCGGACCAGCTCGACGCCATGGGTCTTTCCACCACCGTCGCCGACCTTCGGTTCGCCAAGCCGTTGGACGGCGAACTCATCCGGCGGCTGCTGACCACCCACGAGGTCGCGGTGACGATCGAGGAAGCGGCGATCGGCGGTGTCGGCGCTCACGTGCTGACGCTGGCGAGCGACGAGGGCCTGGTCGATGCCGGCCTCAAGATTCGGACGATGCGCCTGCCCGATCGCTTCCAGGAGCATGACAAGCCCGAGCGACAGTATGACGATGCCGCCCTCAACGCGCCGCACATCGTCGAGACGGTCCTCAAGGCCCTGCGCGTGAACAGCGCGGGCGTCGAGGAGGTTCGGGCGTAGCCAAAGTCCGCGCAGACCAGCTGCTCGTTAGCCGTGGACTCGTCGAGAGCCGCTCCCGCGCCCAGGCGCTGATCATGGCCGGCGCGGTGTTCAGCGGAGAGAAGAAGCTGGCCAAAGGCGGCGACATGCTTGCCGAGGACGCGCCCTTGGAGGTTCGGGGCAAGGACCATCCCTGGGTGTCGCGGGGCGGAATCAAGCTGGATTATGGCCTTTCGCACTTCGGTTTCGACGTGACCGGAGCGGTGGCGCTCGACGTCGGCAGCTCGACCGGCGGCTTTACGGACGTGCTGCTGTCGCGCGGCGCGGCCAAGGTCTATGCGGTCGACGTCGGCACGAACCAGCTGGCGTGGAAGCTTCGGCAGGATCCGCGAGTGATCGTCCACGAGCAGACCAACGCGCGCGCGCTCGACGCGACGATCATTCCTGAGCCGGTCGACGTCGTGGTTTGCGATGCGAGTTTCATCTCCCTTGCCAAGGTGCTTGAGGCGCCGCTGAAGCTTGCCCGGCCCGGAGCGAGACTCGTGGCGTTGATCAAGCCGCAGTTCGAAGCGGGGCGCGACGAGGTGGGAAAGGGCGGGGTTGTTCGCGATCCAGAGGTGCACGGCCGCGTATGTACCGAGACCAAAGGCTGGGTTGAATCGCAGGGCTGGGCCGTGCTGGGGGTCGTGCGGAGCCCGATCACCGGGCCCGAAGGCAATGTCGAATTCCTGTTGGGAGCTACCAAGAATGGCTGAAGCCGTCGAACGCAAGAGCTGGTGGAAGGTCGCGCTGGTCGCCGTGGTCGCCATCGAGCTGCTGGGCAGCGCTAGCGGCTTGCTGTCAAACAGCGGCTATGGAAATCCCTGGTTCGACAGCCTCAGAAAGCCGGACTTCATGCCGCCGGGATGGGCTTTCGGAGTCGTCTGGCCGATCCTCTATGCGCTGCTGGGGGTCGCGCTTGCGACGATCTTGGTCGAGCCGTCCTCGCCGCGCCGCCAGGCAGCGCTGACCTTCTTCTTCATCCAGCTCGTTCTGAATTTCGCCTGGTCGCCCATCTTCTTCGCGGCGCACGACATCACGACGGCTAAGATCGTCATTTTCGTCATGGCCGCGACCGCCGCCGCTGCGGCCGGCCAGTTCCTGAGACTGAGGAAGACGGCCGGTCTGCTCATGGTGCCGTATCTGCTGTGGCTGATCTTCGCTGCGACGCTGAACGCCACGATCGAGCAGCTCAATCCGGGGGCGGGGACGTTCCTGTTCGGCTGATCGTTCCAGAAAACTGGGGATAGTTCAGGCAGTTGGGGATAGGTCCGGACGCCAGGGTGGCGGATCGAGGCGCAAATCCCTATTTCCGCGACGAAAGGGAGCACTGAAATGCAGTCCGAGAACAAATTGTTCGACGACTTCGTCAAGATGGTGAACGGCTTCGCCGGCACGATGGCCGGAATGGGCCGGGAGGCGGAGTCCGGCGCGCGCGAGAAGTTCAAAGAATGGATGGGCGGGGCGGATTTCGTCGGCCGCGACGAGTTCGAGGCGGTGAAGGCCATGGCCGCTGCTGCGCGCGACGAAAATGAGATCCTCAAGGCCCGCATCGCCGCGCTCGAAGCGAAGACAGCTGGTCCGGCGACCGCTAAGCGCCCGGGCGGTAAAAAGGCGAATCCGGGAGCGTGAACCTGAGCGAGGAAGAAATTCAGGACGAGCGCGAAGACGGCGCGCCGATCGAGGTTCTCGAGCAATATTTCGAGGCGCGCGGATGGGCTTGCGAGCGAACCGGCGACGGTGAGATCGTTGCCTCCGCGACGGGAAGCTGGGCGCAATACGAACTTCGCGGCGTGTGGCGTCCGGAAGACCAGGTCCTGCAATTCCTCGCTTTTCCCGACATCAAGGTCGCCCCAGAGAAACGGCTGGCGATCTATGAAGCGCTGAGCCTGATCAACGAACAGCTGTGGCTCGGTCATTTCGAGATGTGGTCGGGCTCGGGGCTCGTGCTCTTCCGCCATTCGACGATCCTCGACACGCGCGAGGACGAGGGGCTGAGCTTGGAGCAGGCGGAGGCGATTGCCGAGGCGGCGGTCGAGGAGTGCGAGCGGTTCTACCCGGTGTTCCAGTTCGTCCTGTGGGGCGGCAAGTCGCCGGGCGAGGCAATCGCCGCCGCGCTCATCGATACGCACGGCGAAGCATGAGCACTGGTCCGCGGCTCCCGGTTCCGACCTGGTTCGTTGGGTGCGGCAATATGGGTGGGGCCATTGTTGCCGGCTGGCGCGCTGCCGGAGTCGATCTTTCGTCTGCAATCGCGATTCGCCCAAGCGGCCAGCCGGTCGAGGGCGTGCGCACGGTTTCGACCATCGCCGACGCAGGCCGACCGCCTGCGCTGGTCGTGCTCGGTTTCAAGCCGCAGAAGCTCGACGAGATCGCGCCGCAACTCCGCACATTCCTGACCTCCAAGACGGTGCTGGTTTCGATCCTAGCGGGGGCTGGGGCCGAATCCCTGCGCGAGCGTTTTCCAGGCGTGGCCGCCATCGTCCGGGCGATGCCCAACCTGCCGGTTGCGGTTCGCCGAGGGGTGATCGCGCTTTATAGTGCCGACGCCGACGAAGCGACGCGGCAGGAATTGTCCAACATTTTCGCTCCGCTCGGATACGCGCCGTGGCTTTCAGACGAAGCGAAGTTCGGTGCGGTGGGATCGGTCGCGGGGGCCGGCCCGGCTTATGTCGCCCGTTTCATCGCAGCCTTGTCGAAGGCGGGAGAGAAGGGGGGTCTCAGCCGGGAACTCGCTCAGACGATCGCTCTGGAAACGGTGCTCGGTACTGCCTGGATGGCCGCTTCCTCGGGAGAAGAAATGGAGAGCGTCGCGCGGCGCGTGGCCAGCCCGA
>JBKPJK010000545.1:0-1359 GCA_046730635.1 Pseudomonadota bacterium
GGCCACAGGTTTGCTCCTTGAGACGGATGTGAGGAAAACCTTGTCCCTGACGGATGCGACGGATGGTCGGCAGTCGCGCCTGAGCTCACCATAACGGCTTCGTTGAACGGAATCGCTCGCGTCGCACTTCTCCCTCGATGACGTGCTGCTTAAGTTTCGACCGGATCTGAGCCGCACCGTAGCTAGTCATGCAGACAAGCCGAGCGCCTCCATCCGGCAAAGTTTCTAGCGCTGAGATTGCTACGCCGTTCTCGCGGCAATGGTGATCGATCTGCGCCGTGGTCAGGGACAGATTGAAAGCGCGGCTCATTGGCGCCCCCTCTTCGCGGCGGCGATGGCGTCCGACGCATTCGTGTACCGATAACCGCCCCATTCGTAGATAGCCTGGAGGACGACGGCGATGTCGTAACGGTCCAGCTCGGCACATAGCTTCGTCGATCCGGCAAGTGGTTCAGGTAGCTGTGTGCCTGCGAACTGCTGGAGCTTTAGTTCAATCGCGCGATCCGGAATTGGATCGGCGAGGGGGTGCGGGCGGTCCATGGGGGCATGCTCCTTCGCTGCAAGCGGGAGCATGACGAGACTCTCAGCCACCGGCGCCTGCGACGATTTGCCGATGATGAGCGCACTCTAGCACGGCCAATTGGCAAAGGCTCGCATAAACGCTCAGCCTCCGGCCCGTACCAGGGATTGTGGACCTGCCGCGCGGAGCGATCGAGCGAACGCCAGTCTTATTGCCGAGCTGCGGCAAATCGTGGACGAGCTCCGCGATCAATTCATGGGAGTCTGATCCCAATCGGTGCTAGGGTAGGGCAATCAGGCGTGTCCTTTCTGTGAGCGTACGCCTGGCAGAGAGCCACCGAGCTCCCGCTTGCCGTTGGAAGGAGCTCCCTTGTGGATCAGCAGACATCCCCTCCTGCGGGACAACAGCGAGGCTGGCCAGTGCCCAATTACCGGCGAGGCGTCGAAGACAAGGGTGGCGGTCAAATGCAGTGGCAGAAACTCTGGCACTTCAATGACAAATGCGACGGCTATCCCACCCGAAACTTCGCCACCCGGAAGGACAGGCCTTCGGACGACGATCTTTGCAGTAAGTGCGAACGGGCGTCATTCGTCTAGGTTCGGCATTTAGGGCTAGAGTCAGCTTTGGGTCGAAAGCGGACTCTAGCCTCGCCCTCTCGCGCGAGTTCGTGACTTAGGTCGTGGGCTGTTGGCGCGGGGGATATGGATGGACGAGAATGCCCGAAGTAATCTTTGGCGCAGTCGGTGGGGGGCTCGCGCCCGGCTCTAGCCCCGCGCGATAAAGGCCAGCCAGAGCCGGAGCGGCGGCCACGCACTCAAGAGGTCTTGGCGGTCCGGAAC
>JBKPJK010000546.1:0-6074 GCA_046730635.1 Pseudomonadota bacterium
GTCTCGACGCGCGCCTGTGACGTGTAAGGCGTGTAGCGGTCGGACAGCACATGATAGATGAACAGGACGAGCAGCAGCAGCAGCGCGCCCAGGATGATCTTTCGTATTGGACTCGCGGGCGCCTTCGCGTGCTTGGCTTCACCGACGTCGATCTCGGTTGCAACCGCCTGATTGCCTGGCTGTGCCACGGCGTCGTTCATTTCTTGCCGGCTCCTCCGTGTGCCTGCGCGGGTGTTGACGGGGTCCAGTCGCCGCCAAGCGCTCGATAGAGATTGACCAGCGCTCGTTCGTAATCGCCGCGCGCCGAAGCGAGTTGAAGCTGCGCGTTGAAAAGGCTGCGCTCTGCATCCAGCACGTCGATGTAATCCGAATAGCCGTTCTCGTAGCGATCGCGCGCCAGCTCGACGCTGCGCTGAAGGGTTGCCACGCGGCGCGTAACCGTATCCCGCAGCTCCGCGCTGTTCCGCAGGTCCGAAAGCGAGTCCTCTACGTCGCGGAACGCATTCTGAATCACCTTGTCGTAATTGGCGAGTTGCTGGTCTTTGCGCGCCTCTGCCTGGTCTACGGCGGCCTGCAGGCCGCCACCGGTGTAGATCGGCCCGGCAGCATCACCGGTGAAGGACCAGGTCCGCGAAGGACCGCTGAACAGGTTGCCGAGCGATCCGCTTGCGAAGCCCAGCAGTCCGGTCAGCGTGATGCGGGGGAAGAATAGCGCGCGCGCCGCACCGATCAGCGCGTTGGATGCGATCAACTGCTGCTCGGCCTGCCTTATGTCGGGCCTCCGGATCAGCAACTCGGACGGCAAGCCGGCGGGCACTGCCGGCGAATGCAGCATCTCCAGGGTGGACGCGCGAGCGATCGGACCGGGGTTGCGGCCAACGAGGACGGAAAGCGCGTTCTCCTGCGTCGCGATCGCTTGACGGATCGGTGACAATGTCGCGACGGCGGCTTCGTATTCGCCGAGCACCTGCGACATCTCGAACTCGGAGATCCATCCGCCTTCGAGCCGGGTTCTGAATAGCTGGACGTTTTGCTTGCGGCCTTCGACCGTGGCTTCGGACACGCGCAACTGCTCGTCGAGATCGAGCAACGTCACATAGCCGATGATCACCGATGAAATCAATGTGAGGGTCACCCCTTCGCGCGCTTCTTCGGTCGCCAGAAGATTTGCGCGCGCGGCCTCCGTTTCCCGCCGGATCCGGCCCCACAAATCGATCTCCCAGCTCGCCGAGAGCAGCGCGTTGAAGGTGGTGCTCGTGGGATTGACGAAATTGGGGAGCTTGTCGGCGCTCGCACGCGCGCGATTCGCGCTGACGTCGTAGCCGATGTGCGGGAACGCCTGCGAACGCGTGCCGGCAAGGATCGCCGCAAACTCGTCAACGCGCGCGGTCGCAATTCTGAGGTCGCGATTGTTGGCGAGCGCTTCGTGAACGAGCTCATCCAGGTGCTTGTCGTCGAAGCCGTTCCACCAAGACGGGCCCATCGGCGCTTCGAGCGGCAATCCGCCGTATCGATAGGCGCTTGGAACGGCGACCGTCGGCTTGATGTAATCTGGACCTTGGACGCACCCGGAGAGCAGGGAAACAACGCATGACGCGGATGCCAAGCGCCCCCTCGCCCGGTTCCGCGATGGTCCGGAGCGCGGGGGCAGCCTTTTGGTCAGCCATCCGTGATGCATCCCGTTGGCGCCTCCGTCGGCGGATGATCGCGGAGCGGGATTGGCAGTTGAATTGGGAAATCCCTCAGGCTCCCTAAGGGGAATCCACGAGCCGCGAATGCGCGCGCTGACGCAGCGTTGCACTAACAAGATTCCCGTATTGCGCTCGCGCTCCGTGTCGTGGACGGCTGTTTCGCATGGCGAACCGGTCCGGGGAGACGACCGCTGGGCGAAAGCGCACGCGCGTCCGGGACTCGGCATTTTGGCAAGCCTATTCAGAGCAGCGGTACACGGTGCTCTTCTATACATTGCTGGCGATGCTCGTCGCCCTGCCGATGGCATCGTGGATCGGCCTGCCAGCGAACGGATTGCGTATCCTCCTTGGCGCTTGCCTTCTTGCGGCCGTCATGCCGAACAGCACGAAGAAAACCAGGGTCGCGCTGGCCGTCAGCGTCGTAGTTCTGCTGATCGTGCGTTACGCGTCGGAAAGCGACGAGGTCCCGATCCCCGCCGGCCTGATGGTTGCGGCCGTCGGCTTCGCCGGGCTTCTCGCCGCAGCGTCGACGCTGCGGTTCGTCGTGACCGAACGCGAAGTCGGGAACGAGACGATCTACGCGGCGCTTAGCACCTACCTGCTAGCAGGCCTGTTCTTCGCCCAGATTTACCTCGGCCTCGAAAGACTCTGGCCGGGGAGCCTGACGTCTCCGACGCCTTTCACTGATGCGACCGCGGTCTATTACAGCTTCGTCACGCTCGCGACACTCGGCTATGGGGACATCCTTCCAAAGAGCGACCTCGCGCGCGGCGTGGCCGTGTTCGAGGTGATCGGCGGCCAGCTCTTTCTGGCTGTGATGGTCGCGCGCCTTATTGGGCTATTCGGCAGCCGTCGAAGCGACCTTTAGCTTGGGCGTGGGGCCCTCGACCGGCGGGTCCAACCATTCACGGAACAACACGTAGCCGACCGCGAGAAGCACTGCTCCGATGAACAGACCGACGAGCCCGTAAGCCATCACACCGCCGATCACGCCGAGAAGTATGATCGGCATCGGCACTTCGAGCCCGTGGCCGATCATCAGCGGCTTCAGGACCGCATCGCTGAGCCCTGCAATGATGAACCAAACGGTAAAGAGGATCGCCATGGTCGTCGATTTTACCGCGAACGCGTAGATGATCGCCGGCAAGGTTACGATGATAACAGGGACTTGGACCACGCCCAGCATCATGGCGAGCAGTGACAAAATCCCTGCACCCGGAATGCCGACCACGAAGAAGCCGATCCCGCACAACAAAGCCTGGACGAACGCGACGCCGATCACTCCATTGGCGACCGAGCGAACGGTCGCGCCGATGACCGACATATAATGCTCGCCCTTTTCGGTGCTTCCCGTGATGCGCGAAAGAATCGAGCGCACGAAGGCCCGCGCGCTTTGCGCATATGCGAGTGTGATCGCAGCGAAGATCACAGCAAGGATCAGCGCCAGCACGGTTATGAACATCCCCCCGGCAGCGCCGAGCAGCCATTTGCTGAAGCTGGCGAGCTGCGGACCGAAGTGCTTGGCGAATGCGGGCATGTCGTTCGAGGCCTGAGTCCAGGCGGCGAATGCCTTCGGGCCGATCACTGGAACGCCCTGCAGCCGGTCGGGCGGCGGCGGTATGTGCTGCTGGCCGCTGCGCAGCCCTGCGACGAGATCCGGAATTGAACTGGCAGCGCTAATCGCCGCAATGACCGTCGGGACGAGGATGATCACCACCAGCAGAGTACCGATGACGATCGCGGCATTCCGCGAGCTCATTCCACGTCGGTTCATCAGCCTCGCATGGAGTGGCTGGAAGCAGATCGCGAGAATGATTGTCCACATGAGCAGCCCCACAAACGGGAGCAACAGCTGAGCGCAAAGGGCGATGAGCACCAGAAGGAGAAGCACCGGCAGCGCCAGATCGACAATGGTTCCGATGGTGGTCTTGCGGGTCGTTGTCGCAGCCATGGTCTTACCCTCGGCAACTACGTGAAGAACGCAGGGGCAGGCTCAACTCCGCCCCCTCATGCCTCGACGACGCTTAGGCTACGCGGCTGCGTTGGATATCAGTGTTGTCCCTGAAGCAGTCTTCGGGAACTTGCGATGACGCTGCTTCCGGACCTCGCCCGAGCCAGTGGTCGAGTTTCCTGCCGATCAACGTTTCCAGCAAGGCGACTTCGCCCTCGAATGCGCTCCGGATTTCTGCGGCGACCGCGTCGCCGACCTTGATCGGAGGGGGCGGCGCCTTGTTCCAGTCGAGAAGCGATTTCCTGGCAGACATGATTGCGGACTTCACGGCGCTCTTGGGTTTCTTCGTCTTGGTGAACCGCGCCTGGTACTGTTCGCTGCCAAGAAGGTTCAAAGCAGCCCGCGGCGGACGCTTGAGCGCACGTTGAAGCCAGCCGACCTTGAATCCCGAACTCCCGCGCCGCGGTTTGAACGATGATAATGGAACGGGGGCGAGTTCCAGAAAATCGAGAAGTTCGCGAAATTGGCGGGCCGGATCGGCGACGAGGTCGTCGAACAGCGAGACGAAGCAGCGCTCGCGTCCGACCGTCTCGAACAGGCGCTGGAGGTAGGACCCGAGCTTGCCCGCCTCCCGATAGTCGAGCCAGCGCGGGTCGGCACAGCGGCGCGGTACCCGGCGCCCGGCGCGGCGATCGGGCACGGCCGCCCACGCCCGGTCGAAGTCCGATATGGTTTCGTCACCGATGAACCGCAGCCGCTGATGAAGCGACGGGAGCATGGTCAGCGGATCGCGGAGCGCGATGATGAACTTCGCCCGAGGCCAAAGCCGAAGGATCGGCTCGAGCTGCTCCGGCACGTAAAGATAGGTCACCGATCCCTCGGCAAGAGTCGCGCCTTCACATCGATGAGCGAAGTAACGGTCGATATATTCGCCCTGAACCGTGCGACGCAGCTCATCCCCGTCGAGCGAACGCAAATCCCTGGCCGCGAAATAATGCGGTTCCTTCGGCTTCGAAAAGCAGATGTCGCGGTGCTGCTGCAAATGCCAGGAAAGGAAGGTGGTCCCGCAACGCGGGGCACCCACGATAAACGCGAATGGAGCGGTGTTGGGCGTCAATACGGGCTCGTGCATCGCATCAATTGCTATCCGACCCGGGAGTGCGCAAATATAGGGACCGACCCTTAGTTGAGACGCCGCAACATGCCCGCCTCGCAGTGCGCATTGGACCGGGAATGATCCTTAACCATGTTCGCAAAAGTCCCTCCGAATTTAACGGCTTGTGTTAACGGTCCATTCAACGGAACGCGGCGACAAGAAGACCAGCAAACCGGTACACGATCAATGGTAATGCCTCCCAAACTCAGGTTGTTCCTTTCGGCCGATCAGTTCCGTTCGATCGCGGAGAGCGGAGTTGGCTGATCCCCGTGGCACGAACGACCGTGCGGAGTTGAGCCCCGGCGTCGAGCGCGGCGACAGCCGCGAACTCGCCGCATCTGTCGCGAACGATTTCCGAGCGCTCGTCCAACTTCTCGCGCGACAGGCGAAGAGCATCGGCAGCGACGACGGCGAGGTGCGCGCTCATCTCGCGCGAGCAACCGACGCGGCAGAGCGAGGCCTGCGCCTGAGCGAGCAATTGCTGAAGATGGCCGAATTCGCCGACGACGAGACGAAGCACAAAGTCTAGTCGTCCGCGCAGCTCCTCAGCCCAGCAGCTCTCCACATCAATTCAAAGCGGCTCCGATACCGCGTCGCCCGTCCTCAGGGTTTTCGCTGATGGACTGAAGGCGCCCTCAGTTGCCCAAGTCCGGAGCGTGGTCGTCGCTCGGTGAACGCGCGAGCATGTCGAAAAAAATGGAGCTGATTATGTCTGGAAACAGGGCGGTCAATCTCATCGCGGCGCTACTTTTCCTGATCCTGGCGGCCGTCACACTCTACCGACTCCTCGTGTACTTCCCGATCACCATCGCCGGGCACGAGGTAGGCCAAACGTCCAGCTTCTTCGTCTTCGTCATGTCCGCGGCCATGTGCCTCATCCTGTTCCGCGGAGCTCGCGCCAGTAGCTGACAAGGTGGACGACCGCGACCAGACTCCATCCGACCCGAGCGCGGATCTCGAGCAAGAGGTCCGGCAGGGACGTAAGTTCACTGCCACGGAGGCGGTCGCGCGACTAGCCGGTCCCGGCGCGATGAAAGGCGCCTCTCCCGTTTCGCGCGTAAAGCAGGCCGAGATCGAAATCGACACCTGGCTGCAGGGCCACTTCGACGACGACACCGGTGCCTTCCGGACCGTTCTCCAGCGTCGCATTCACGGAAGCCCCCTCCTGCTCGACAACCTTGATCGGCCGCTCGCCGTTCTGGCAGACTACTGCCGGGACGTGTGCGCGTCGGATTATCTTCTCGAGGAGCTTGTACGAGAGGCCGACGTCGAATGG
>JBKPJK010000547.1:0-2892 GCA_046730635.1 Pseudomonadota bacterium
GTTGAGCGCGGTACCGAGTTCCGGAGCCAGCATTTCCTGCAGGCGGCGGCGGGCGCGGAAAAGCCGGGTCTTCACCGTCGCGGCCGGAATGTCGAGCGCTTCGGCTGTCTCCTCGTTGTCCAGGCCCTCGATCTCACGAAGTACGAACACCGTGCGGAACGCGTTCGGCAGAGTGGCGACAGCCTGCTCCAACAGTTTGCGAATCTGCTCGCGGCCTATCGCAACCTCTGGCGATTCCGCCTCCGAGCCGCGCATGAAGTTGTCACGATAGGCGTCGAGCACGGCGATGCCCTCCTCCTCCAGGCTGCGGCGGCGACGCTTTTCCGAGCGACGGCGCCCCAATGCCTCGTTGATCACGATGCGCGTCAGCCAGGTCGACAGCGACGATCGGCCCTCGAACGTGCCGATCTTCGCGAAGGCGGACAGGTAAGCGGCCTGCACCGCTTCTTCCGCCTCGGCGCGGTGCTTTAGAATGCTCCAAGCCGTTCGGAACATGCGCTGGTTGTTGGACGTGATCACATGCCGGATCGCGTCGGCATCTCGCGCCGCGCACAGGCGGGCGAGCTCCCCGTCGTTTACCGAATGATGGTCGAATGCGGGCTTGAGTTTCGCTGCCATCCTCTCGCTCATTTGACCTGAAGTACGCCGCGCATGCCGGGATGAAAACGGCATAGGAATGGGAAGGTGCCAGTCTTGCCGAGGAGAGTCTTGCCCGTCTTCCCCGGTTGCAGATCGACGTCGAAGCTACGGTCGGCGGCCGTCGCGGTGTGGCGGAGCATGTCCTTGTTGACCCACAGGATCGTATCTCCCTTGCGCAGCTGCGCCGGAAGCGGTCCGAACTTCAGCTTGTCTATCACCACAGTGTAAGTGCGGGGAGCCGCTGCTGCCGGCGAATGCGCCAGCAACAGGGCCCCAACGCCTGCAGCGTACAGGGGGCAACGCCGCAGGCGCATCACTATTTCAGTGCCTTCGCGACTTGCTCGGCGTGCGCCTGATGCTCGCGGAACAGGGTAAGGCCCGTCTCGAGCAACGACTTCAGCTCCCCGTTCTTGGCCGACGGGATCAGCGCCGACTCCAGCGCACCGTTGACGGTCTTGTGATAGGCCACCTCATTGGCGACATACTCGCGATCGAATGCCGCTCCGGACAGCTTGGCGAGCTTCGCGCGCTCCGCTTCAGCGCTTTTGGTCAAGCTTTGGCTCGTCGCATTGTCCTGCGGCGTCACATGAAGCTTCTTCACGAGCGCAAGTGCCTTCGCGTTCACGGCTTCGTGATCGCGGACCATCTGAGCCGCGAAATCGTGCACGGCCTTATCGTGCGTCTTGCTCAGCGCTTGCTTGGCGGCATCGATATCGATCGCGCCCGCGGTATAGGCGATGTGAGCGATCTGAGGATCGGTCGGAGCGTCTGCAGCGATGGCGGGCGCAGCTGAAAGAAGAGCGGCGGCGGCCAGCAGCGGAATCTGTCGTTTCATCGTCATCCCCTTGAGGCGGCGCCCGAAGCGGGCGCCTTCCACCAATTGGATGACGAAGACGGGCGAGGGTTCCCGCGGACGCTAAAGTCGGGAAAGGAGCTGCTCGAACACTGCCGGATGGAGCGGCCGGTCGAAGTCGATTCCGGCGAACCGCGAATCGGCCCAGCTGACCTTCGCCGAAAAGGGCTCGATTCCCGGAAAGCGGGCGATCACGTGATCGTTCACCTCGACGAATTCGACCAGTTCCACCTTGCAGCCTCCGACCGAGACATCCTCCAGCATGACCTGAAAGCTGAAGCTGCCCATGCGGCGCATCCCGATCTCGGCCGAAGACACACGCACTCGCTGACCACGGCGGCGGCCGGCGGGCTTGTCGGCCCAGGTGCCGCAGATCGCTGCTGAGCCCGCAGGCATGCAGCGATCGACCATCGGTGAGCGATTGGGCAACTCGATGAGGGGATAGGACGACTTGGGGGCCGCGGTCGATTCGCGTGACAGGACGCGCTGGAGCCGCTCCGGGCGGACGGGTTTCTTCAGATGCATTGGTCGACTGCCCGGGCGACGCGCGGGTCGAGGTTCGCACCGGCGTTGGCCGATTCGAGCCGGATCTGGCGGGCCGAGCCGCGGTCCAGCACGGCGAGGAAGTAGGGAGGCCGAGCCCCTTTCGCTCCAAGGTTCGAGAAGGTGCCGCCCCCGCTTTGCGGGACGAAGGACCAAGCCATTGCGGCGCGCTCCTGCGCGGCGGCGAAGCAGCCGGCGAATTGCTCGACCGTCTTGCTCGTCGCGCGCGTTCCGGCGGCATGCGCGTGCGAGCAGGATGCTGCTGCGGAGACGATTACGCTGACTAGAGTGACAATATTAAAGTGCTTCATGTCCGAGCCTCTTTCCCATGAAAGGGGCCGCCAATACGCGCGGGCTTCAACGAGGCTCACTGGTCTCCCGAACGCGGCGGCCAAGCAACCGGGCGTGCCGCGACTGACCCAAAATGGATCGCTCCGGATGCCGTCGTTGAATGACGCGGCGCCTTCGTAGCTAATGACGGTCGGCGTTGAGGCCGTAGCCTCCAGCATGCGTGCCGACCTTTCATATGAGGCATCGATGACCCGCGCACACGCGCAACGCTATACGGACTCCGCGATCTGGCATTTACGCCAGAGGCGCCGGCAGATCGTGCAGCGCCGTCGCAGGAATCGATTCCTTGGGATCGTCGGCGCCCTCGTGGTCGCGATCGGAAGCGCGATCGGGATTGCCGGCCTCACCGGTACGGACCTGATCGGCGCCGCAACCGCACGCGCTGCAAGCCTGTCCGACCTCCTGGACCAGCGGTCGCCCGGCGAACGCACAGCGGCGCAGCTTACCAAGACCAAGCATCGGGTACTCGCGGAGCGTTCGGTAATGGCGCCCGCACCGGTCGACCT
>JBKPJK010000548.1:0-9106 GCA_046730635.1 Pseudomonadota bacterium
GCCCTGGCCGACCGGCGTGACGCCCAAGCCGCCCGAAGAATATATGCGGCCACTGAAGGGGCTGTCGATCAAGCCGCTCGGTTATCCCGATCCCTACGCGCCGGGCACCGGCTTCGCCGATGGTTGGCCCATCGCCTATGACGCAAAGGCCGGCTGGGCCGATCTCGCGCATTGCTATGCGACAGTGGGCGTCGGACGAGACATGTCGCCCGATACGGGTACCGGCGGAGAGCTTTATGCCATCATCGGACAGCCGACGCGGCACATGGACCGCAACATTGCCGTCGTCGGCCGCGTCGTCGAGGGCATCGACCGGCTCAGCTCGCTCCCCCGAGGGACCGAAGCGCTCGGCTTCTACAAGGACAAGGCCCAATACGTGCCGATCGCGAAGATCCGCCTCGCAAGCGACATGCCGGCGAGCGAGCGCCCGTCATACGAATATATGGACACGAACAGCGCCGCCTTCGCTCAGTACCTCCACGTTCGCGCCAACCGGCACGATCAGTTTTACATTCGCCCGGCGGGCGGAGTGGACCTATGCAACGTGCAGGTCCCTGCCCGCAAAAAGGGCTGAACCAGGCTCAAGCGGCCCAGAGGTGCTCGTCGCGCTTCTTGTGCTGGATGATAACCGGTGCGTTGTGCGACCGCATGCTCGCCTCGGCGAGCGGCAGGGCCGTCGCGCAGAACGCGCATTCGGCCGATACCCGGCCGATGATCCAGTGGGTGCGGCCGCAACCCGGGCAATGGTTGACTTCGTGCTCGCGATAGACGGCGTGATAGCCCCGCTCATAAGGCTTCCAGGCTTCGCCGGAAGTGATCGGCATGGCAGACCTTCCTTTCGGTGATCCCCAACGACCGAAGGCTGGCGCGGTTGCCGAAGGTGACTTCGATTTAAGACTCTTTCGAGAGGCGGTTATCGGCGAGGCGGGGCGCCGAACCGCTCAATCGTGAGCGGCGGCACCGTTCAAATCGTCGAGCGAGATCGGCTCGGCGAATTCCGCGCCGAGTCTATCCCCGGCCGTCCATCTGACGACTGCATTCGCGCGGTCGCGTCCGGGAAGCATCAGCCAGACCCGCGACCCGACCTCGAATTCCGCTTCGGATGCGGCCATGAATCCGTGTTCCGAAATATTGAGGATCTTCGCCTCGATCCCGTTGGAGCCGAGCTCCCGCATCTTGGCGTCGAGGTCCACGGGCAGGCGCGGATCGCGCCTGCGATCGTCAAAGTCCTCGGCGATGCGCGCCTTGATCATCCCAAAACTCATCTCCATCCGCCGGTTACTCCAGCGGAGATGCAAACGACAGGCCGATGCGCCCGTCCTTGACCCATCGCACCTGTGCCCAGACGAAGCCATGGTCAATAAGCTGGAGTGGCAGACGTTCACCTATGTTAGGAATGTGAGGGAAAATCACCATCGCTCCCGACTTGGAGACGTTCATCAGCTGGACGACGTGCTTTCGCCCGCGAAATTCCATCACCGCGGTATTGGAGACCGCCGGATGGCGAGTCTCCGCACGTTCGTCGATCCTGCGCTTCTCACTGCGCGGGATCATTGAGCCTTCAAGAGCGAAACCGGACGCCACGCGAGATGCCTCCCCATTTAAGGCGACAACTCACGATAGCCAGCGGCGCTTAAGGATTGGTTTGCGACAAGACGGTGGTGTTATGGCGACTGTTGCCGGGGCACGTCTGGCGGCTGTTGGGATAGGAGTGTATGGATGGCTCGGGACGTGGGGTATTCGTTTAAATTGAACGGCTTGGGGCTTCCGAAAGCGATGCGCGCAAACTCATTGATGATTTTCACGGCCATGGCGGCGCTTGCCGCCGGACAAGCGGTGGCGCAGGTCAGGACCGGCCTCGCGACGCAGGTTCGACCGGCATCGCAGGCTACGAGGGCACCAGCGGCGCAACCCAGGCCTGCTCCGGCCAACACGAGTCAACCGCCGGCCACGCCCGAGGCGCCGGTGCCGGGCAACCCGGATTACGCGCCGGCCCAGCCGACGCAAGCCGTGCCGCCGCCCCAGCCGGTTCAGCTTCCGCCTGCCGTTTGGGACGCCGTGAGCGCGCAGGACCTGCTCTATTATATCCAGCAGATCGGCAAGGAGGGGCTCAACCCGGCCGATTACGATCCGGATGGATTGGCGGCGGCGATCCAGGCGGGTGATCCGGTCGCGATGTCGCAGGTCGCGACCGACAGGTTCAATCGCGTCTCGTCCGATCTTGCCTTGGGGCACGTCAGGAAACCGGCGCGCGTCGACTGGTGGGTGGTCGACAAGGATCTCGACGCGGCCAAGCAGGACGCGCTCCTCCGTTCGGCACTCGCGCAGCATAACGTTCGCGCGGCGCTCGACGGATTGCTTCCGACGCACCCGCAATATGCCGCGCTAAAGGCGGCGCTGGAGGTCACTCCTGCAAGCCAGTCCTCGCAGCTCAATCGCATCAGGTTGAACATGGACCGCTGGCGCTGGCTGCCACGGGACCTCGGGCAGAAATATATCATCGTCAACGTGCCGAGCTTTTACGCGACCCTGGTCGAGAACGGCGTCAACCGTTGGAAGCACCGTGCCGTGGCCGGCAAGCTTTCAACCCCGACGCCGCAGCTTTCCGCGACTGCAGTCGGCGTGATCCTGAACCCCTGGTGGGAAGTGCCCAAGAGCATCGAGAAGGAAGCCGCCGGCAAGAAGGGCTTCGTCCCCGTCACCGGCAAGGACGGGAAGGTGCAGCGCTGGCGACAGCCGCCGGGGCCGACCAACGCGCTCGGCCAGGTGAAGTTCGTCATGCCGAACTCGAAGGCGATCTACCTCCACGACACCAATGCACGCAGCCGTTTCAACAGCGACGTGCGGGCGCTGAGCCACGGCTGCGTGAGAACCCAACACATTCTCGATCTCGCGACCGAACTGCTTGGGGACGACAACGGGCAATGGACACCGGACAAGATCCAGGCGGCGCTCGACAGCAAGAAGACCGTCCAGGCGAACTTCGTGAAGCCGCTGCCGGTTTATATCGTCTACTTCAGTGCGGCGGCCCTGCTCGATGGACAGATCGTGGATTACAACGACCTGTACGGCCGCGACTCCAAGGCGATGGCTGCGCTGATGATGAAGGACGGCGGCGCCAGCATGGCTCCTCCCAAGCCGAAGCCGGAGGACCAGATTGCCGCGCCTGCGAAGTCGAAGCCCAAGCCGGCGGGCGAGGTGGCGACGCGCTAGAAGGCCGTCAGTTTCGGGGCTCGGCCGACCGATCGAGAATGATCGGATCGACGAAGGCGAGCCCCACGAGACCGTCCTCAGCCCATTTCACGACTGCCGGAACGAGAATGCCGCCTTCGAAGCGAACGTGCACCTTCGCGCCGGGCGTGAGGTCGCCGACATGGTCGCCCATGACGCCGCCTTCTGAAATGTTGTGGATCGCGAATTTCGCCGGAGAGCCGTCGATCAGCAGCTGAAGCTTGCGGCCCTTCGTCGGCGTGCGCGGAAAGCGGCGCTCGTCGGCGGACGGCGAAACGTTGCGCGATGCAGTGCTTTCGGGGCGTGGAGTGCTTTCGAGGACGGAAGCTTCCGCTAGGGGCACTGCGGTTCCGCAGAACCCGCATTCGGCGCTGACCCGGCCGATATACCAGTGAGAGCGCCCGCATCCGGGGCAATGATTGGATTCATTGGCCCGATAGACGATGTGATGTCCGCGCTTGGCGAGGCTCGCAGCGAAGGAGGGCGAGGTACGCTCAAACATCAGGACGTTCGACATCTGTGGCGCTCCACCCATTGATCGGGGTCGAGCCTAGGCCTCAGTCATTGCCGAGTGGTTACCGTCCTGGTGATTATTCGCCGTGTGCCCGGAGGCAATGCCGGGATGCTAGGCCAGCTTGTCGGCGTAGATCATGCGCCCGCCGGCGATACGACGCATCACGTCATACTGGCTCTTACGGCTCATCGCGAAGCAGCCTTCCGAACGTCCGAGCTTCCCGTGGGTCGGGATCATGTCGTCCTCGGCGTACCAGGCATTGTGAATGACAATCGCGCGAGGTTCGGCATTGTAGTTCGACCAATCGAGGCCGCGGACCTTCATCGAGAGTCCGTACTTGCCGTCATAATAGTCGCCGGTGACATACGTCCCGTTCGACGTCGCATAGGAGCCGAAGTCGTTCGAGAAGCGCTCGACGAAGCCGCTGTGGTCGGGATCGGATCCCCGGCCATGCGCGACGCGGTGCGCTTCGACGTTGCCGCTCATCAGGTCGACGACATAGAAGCGCGGCTCGCTAGAGGGCTTGGAGAAGTCCGCGATCGCGATCGAATCGCGAGCATAGATCTTATGCTGGTCCATCGCAGCTTTCGCGCGAGCGAACAGCTGCGGATCGATGCCGCTCGGAGCCGCTGGAGCCAGAATCTGGGCGGGCCTTGGAGCGAGCGGGTCAGGCGGCGTCAGGTTTGGTTGCGTCGGCATGAGAACCGACGGCAGGACACTCGAGCTGGCTGCAGAAGAAAGGATTGCCCCGGCTGCCCCCATGGCCCCCAGACGCAACATTTCCCGCCGATTCAACGTCACTACTGCCCTCCCAAAAGGATTTACCGGTGTAACATTCAATGGGTTAATGGTGGATAACCCATATGCGCCTGTTTCGCGGTCCATCGTGTCCCCTTCACGCTTCATCGCACCGTTCGTGACTTCGCAACGGGTTGAACGGAGTGCGATCCGCTGCTAAGGGGCCCTCGCCGCCGCAGCCTTGCCTCCGGAGGCCGATGTCGTGCCGCTTAAAAAAACCCTAATGTCTCAATGATTTAGGGTGGCGCGAGCCAATTACAAGGAGTGTGACGGGACCGTATGCAAATCATCGTTCGCGACAATAATGTCGAGCAGGCGCTGCGCGCGCTCAAGAAGAAGCTGCAGCGCGAGGGCGTCTACCGCGAGATGAAGCTGCGCCGTCATTACGAGAAGCCGTCGGAGAAGCGTGCCCGCGAGCGCGCCGCTGCGATTCGCCGCGCCCGCAAGCTCGAGCGCAAGCGCGCCGAGCGCGAAGGCGCCCGCTAAGCCTTAGCCGCACCCAACAGTGTCCGTCGCCGAAGCCGCCCACCGTCCTGCCCACACCGGCCGGGCGGTCGCGCTGTGGCTCGCTTTCATCCTCCTGATCGCATTCGCCGTTGCCTTGGCCTGGAAAGGCGCGGGTGCGCTTCGCCCCGAAGTTACCGCGAGCGGCCTGCAGTTCCGCACGATCAAGGCCGGCAAGGGGAAGACGATCAGCGGAGCCGACGCGGTACTTCTCGACTATGTGCTGAGCGCCGACGATGGGCAGACCTTCGACAGCAGCGAAAGCCATGGCGGGCCGCAGCCCTTCACCACCAGCAGCGTCTATCCTGGCTTCGGCGAGGCATTGAAGCGCATGCAGGAGGGGGGGCTCTATCGCTTCACCATTCCCCAATCGATTGCTTGGGGTTCGCAGGGGCAGCCGCCGCAAAATTGGCCGAAGGACAGCCCGCTGACCTTCGACGTACGCGTGCGTAAGGTCGTTCCTGGCGGAGCCCAGGTCCTCGAGCAGCAGATGCAGCAGGAGCGCATGCGGCAGATGATGCAGCAACAGGGCGTAATTTCAGGCCCGCAGCAGTAAGCCCTTCTCCCAGCGCGGGACCGCTGCCCGTCAGCTGTTTCTGAGCGACTTTCCAGCGCGTCCGGGACGCAACGCCTCGAACCAGGTGAGCGGGTTCCACCAGACGGTCGAGCCATCGAGCGAGAAAGTGATGAACTCGGCGCGGCCGCCGATATTCTCCCACGGCACGGGCCCTCCGAGACCGCCCTGCCACTCCGGCACGCGGCTGTCGGCGCTGTCGTCGCGATTGTCCCCCATCAGCCAGACGTGTTCGGCGGGGACGGTGACCGGCCCGAAATTATCCTCGCTCGAGGGCCCTAGGTCGACGGTCTCATAGCTGCGTCCGTTCGGAAGGGTCTCACGGACCACTGGAACGCGACAGTACATCTTGCCGTCGGATCCCCGAACCGCGTGGTCGGAAAGCGCCGGGTCGGCCGGCGAACCGCACGGCGAATTGATGTCGACCGGGATCAGATCGATTTTCAGGGGCGAGCGCTTCACGGGCTGCCCGTTGATGAAGAGCTGGCCGTCCACCATCCGGATCACATCGCCGGGAATACCGATCACACGTTTGATATAATCGGTGCGCGTGCCGGGAGGTGTGACGATCACGATGTCGCCACGCTCGGGCATGTGCCCGAACACGCGCCCCTTCATCGGTCCGATGATGTGGAAGCTCGGGCTGACCCACGACCAGCCGTACGGATATTTGGTCACGACCAAGCGGTCGCCGGTCAGCAGGCCCGGCATCATCGATTCCGATGGAATGTAGAACGGCTTGGCGACGAGGCTGTGGAAGGCGAGCACGGCGAGCAGCACCCAGAGCAGCCCGCGGATCTCCCGCCACAGCGCCGAACCCTTCTCGGCCTTCTTGTCCTCGGGAGGCGCAGCCGGTTGTTCGGTGGTCGCCTCAGGTGTGGTTTCCGTCAACAATCAGGGCTCCAACTTACGGGCGGTCAGGATCACGAAGGCCTGTGCCCAGGGATGATCATCCGTCATCGTCAGATGTATGTCGATGGCGTGGCCGTCGGGCGCAAGAGCGTCAAGCCGCGCCTTGGCACCGCCGGTGAGTTGTAGCGTGGGAGCGCCGGACGGAAGATTAACGACGCCGATGTCCTTCATGAACACGCCGCGCTTGAACCCGGTGCCCACGGCCTTTGAGAAAGCTTCCTTCGCCGCGAAGCGCTTGGCGAGCGTCCCCGCGATCGTGTGCGGACGGGATGCAGCTTTCCTCCGCTCGGTTTCCGTGAAAACGCGATTCAGGAACCTGTCCCCCCATCGGTCGAGCGAGTTCTGGATGCGCTCGATGTTGCAGAGGTCCGATCCGATGCCGACGATGGTCAAAACGACACCACGAATAGCTGCCAAAGCACCAGGGCTATGAGGAGGATGACGAGGGCGAGAGCGGAGAGCGCGACGGACGCGGTCGCCCACGCTCTCATCCCGAGCGCAATCGCGGTGGCGGCCGGGATCAGGGCGAGCGCGAACCAGTTGGTCGCAAGCCACAACGGGTAAGTGTCGCGCCACGCCATCACGGACACGATGCTGGTCGCCACGATATAGACGCCGGCTGAGGCGATGACGAAGCCCGCAAGATAACGGCGGCCCAACTCCTGACCGCGCATCATCGCGCGCTGTCCATCAGCTCGCGCATGCGCCGGACGCTGTCGTCGAGACCGGTGAAGATGGCTTCGCCGATGAGGAAATGGCCGATGTTGAGCTCCGCTATCTGCGGAATTGCGGCGACAGGGATCACATTGTCGAACGTCAGCCCGTGCCCCGCGTGCGGCTCTATCCCATTCTTCACTGCCAATGCGGAGCAGTCGCTGATCCTTTTCAACTCGGCTACGCGGTCCTCACCATCCGTGTGGGCGTAGCGGCCGGTGTGGAATTCGACGACCGGCGCCGCGAGGCGCAATGCGGCTTCGACTTGACGCTCCGACGGCTCGATGAACAGGCTGACCCTGATACCGGCGCTGCCCAGCTTCTCGACGTAATAAGCGAGCTGGTTGTGCTGGCCCGCGGCGTCGAGGCCGCCCTCGGTCGTGCGCTCTTCGCGACGCTCGGGCACGATGCACGCCGCATGCGGCTTGTGGCGGAGCGCGATGTCCAGCATTTCCTCGGTCGCCGCCATTTCGAGGTTCAGAGGCAGTGCAATCTCCGCCATCAAGCGATCGATATCCTCGTCGGTAATGTGCCGGCGGTCCTCGCGCAGGTGGGCCGTGATTCCGTCAGCGCCGGCGTCCGCGGCGATATGCGCAGCCCGGACCGGATCGGGATGATCTCCTCCGCGCGCATTCCGGATGGTCGCAACATGGTCAATGTTGACGCCGAGGCGCAGCTTGCCGGTCACGCGGCGGCGCGGCTTCCGGGCTTCACCGGCGGGATCGAGGCCAGCTCGGGCGGCAGTGCGTCCGCCTCGTAGGTCGGCACGTCGATCCGGATCAGGGGATAAAACGGGATGCCGAGATCGACCTGGCCGGACGAACGGTCGACCAGGGCCGCCTCGGCAATCACGTCGCCGCCGGCGGCGCGGACCGCCTCGATCGCCTCGCGCGACGAAAGGCCCGTGGTGACCACGTCCTCCACCATCAGCACCTTGGCGCCGGGCTCGAGGCGGAAGCCGCGGCGGAGCTCGAAAACGCCCTGCGGCCGCTCGACGAACATCGCCGGCCTGCCCAGCGCGCGGCCCATTTCGTGGCCGATGATCACGCCTCCCATTGCGGGCGCCACTACGGAATCGACCTGCTCCCGCAACTGGGCGGGCAGCTTCGCCGCCAGTGCGCGGGCCAGTCGCTCCGCTCTTGCGGGGTCCATCAGGACCCTCGCGCACTGCAGGTATCGCGGGCTTCTGAGACCCGACGACAGAATGAAATGCCCTTCGAGCAACGCGTCCGCAGCTCGGAATTCGGAGAGGATCTCGTCGTCGGTCATCATGCTGGAGCGCGAATTAGGCCAGGCGACCGGCTCCTTCAACACCGCCGAATACCACGTGGGAGAGGGTGCTTGAGGCTCCGGAAACCCGCGCCTATAGACGGCGCAAATCGGGACGCTCTTCTGTGTTCCTGGTCCCAACCGCACGGGGTGAAGATGAAATTGATTGGATGGGCGATCGCCCTGGCTGCTGCCGGGCTCACACCTGCAGCCGCGCAGGCGCCCGCGACCTCGCCTGCCTCCACGCAAACGACGGCCGCAGCTCCGGCCGCGACGCCGCCAGCCGGGACGGCCCAGAATCCAGGCACTCCCGATGCCGCCCAACCCGCCGTCATGGAACATGGTCCGGGCCACATGATGCCGACCCCCGGCATCGGCGAGCCGGACGGCCGCAAGGGCATCCAGATGCAGGTCACTCCGATCGGCGAAGAGGCGTCGGCCTTTCACAACAATTGGCTGCTTCCGCTTTGCGCAGTGATCAGCATCTTCGTTCTTGCATTGCTGCTCTACGCGATCGTCCGCTTCCGCCGCGGCGCGAATCCGACTCCCTCGCGCAACTCGCACAACACGGTGATCGAGGTCGTATGGAC
>JBKPJK010000549.1:0-2364 GCA_046730635.1 Pseudomonadota bacterium
ATTGGGGCTCTCGCCAAATCCGCGAGCTCGAACGCGACATCTATCCGGTCGCGTCATGGCAGTTCGAAGGGGTTGTATCGACCGACGGGCTTCGCATTGCCGACACAACGGACTCCAACGACACCGTCGACCCCGCCGGACTGGTCGCGGCAACCATTCCGACGATTGCCCCGGCGAGCCGGATGCGACCGGCGGGCAGGCACGATGTCGTCACGTCGATCCTTGTCGTCCAGACGAACGCGCTCGCGGGCCTGACGACCACGCAATTCGCGGACTACGCAGCAATGCGCACATTCGTGCACACGGATCCGAAGCAGCTTCGTGCATCACCTTCCGAGACCATCTTGAAGATTATGGACGCGCCGATGGGAACTGCAGTTCCCCTGTCGCTGACGCGTTGGGATCTGAGCTTCCTCAAGGCCTATTACGCCAGCCGTAACCAAAGCTACGCAAATGTGCAGCGGCACGAAATCGCGGAGCGCATGAAGCGTGAACTGGAACAGCCGGAATTGCGGAACTGAATGCAATTTCACGCAACCAAGAGCGCCTAAGGATCATTCAATCGACTGCTCCCGCTAACATGGACACGTCCGGGCAATGACGCTGCGCTGCCTTTTCTTTGGTCACCTTCGCTCGCGCAGCCGCGCGACGATCGACGAGAAAAACGGTCGTTGGCTGAGTGAATGCAAGCGGTGTCGCGCGCAGCTCGCGCGGCACGACGATGGCAAATGGCTTCCAGTCGCCGCGCACTCTGGGCGGCTTGTGCCGGTCGAGCGGCCGGGAGACTCAGCGGCGGCGCGTGGGGGCGCGAGCGAAGCTCCACTCATCGCCTCCCGTGCACCGGACTCCGCGGATGGTGACGGTTCTAGCGCCGCTGAGCGCGATGAGCAGGCGATCGAGCTCACGACCCTTTAGCGCTGCGCCCTGTCCCTCGGTCCAAAGGCGTCCCACCGCCTCTGAGACGATTCGGCGCCGGATTTCCGACGGTGCATCGCCCGGACGGTAGACGATCTCGGCCCCGCCGTTGCGGACGGCGCGCGTCCATTCCAACCGCGTCGCCCATTCGAGCGCCGCGTCGGCATCCCCGAGGTGCCGGGCACTGGATGCCAAGGCTTCCGGAACGAGCCACTCTGATCGGCCAAGGGAGCGCCTGACGCGGACCCGCTCGAACCGCTCGTCTTCGTTGCTCGGATCGGTCGCTGGATCGATCCCCGCTGCCGCGCAAATGCTAAGGAGGTCTGAGCGGCGCCACCCGAGAAGGGGGCGCACGAGCGCGACGTCACTTCCGGGTACGACCGACACCGGTCGCATGCCGGCAAGACCCCGGACCCCCGACCCGCGCGAGAGACGCATGATCAGGGTTTCGGCCTGATCGTCGACGTGGTGCGCGGTAAGGATCGCAGCCAGACCGCGCTCCTTCGCCCACGCCGCAAGGTAACGATAACGGGCCGAGCGGGCGCGTTCCTGAATTCCCGTTGCCGGCTTTCGCGTCCATTCCACGGTCAGAATCCGATGCGGCACTCCGAGGCGTTCGCAGAGCCCCGCAACGTCGTGCGCTTCGTCACGGCTGCCCGGGCGCAGGCCATGGTCGACGGTGACCGCCTCGATCGATCCAGGACGGGCCGCAGCTGCGAGGAGAAGTAGGGCTAGACTGTCCGGTCCGCCGGACACGGCCACGCCGACACGCGCCGCCGGAACGACCAGTGGGTCGAGGTCTTTGGAGAAACGCTCCACCAATGCGAGGTCGGGAACCATCCCCCCCGCATTAGCACATCAGCCGCATTGCGCCTGTGCCTTGGCCTCCGCTTCCTGCTTCTTGAGGTCGGGGCGGATCTTCGCCCCGTAGACGGCGTCGAGCTCCTGATAGGCCTTGCACGCCTGACCTGGCTGACCGAGGGCCATCAACGCCTGGCCC
This sequence comes from Pseudomonadota bacterium, assembly GCA_046730635.1. Taxonomy (GTDB): domain Bacteria; phylum Pseudomonadota; class Alphaproteobacteria; order Sphingomonadales; family Sphingomonadaceae; genus Sphingomicrobium. The sequence continues at coordinate 1,916 of JBKPJK010000549.1, forward strand.
AGCCCCAGAAGGCTATCGGCCGCTCGATCTCCGGCCGGATTGCCTCGATAATTGGAGAGGAAGGCCTCGGCAGCCGGCCGCGCCTGGCCTTTGCTGAGGAGTGAGCGGCCGATCAGGTTGTTGGCGTAGCTCACCCGGCGATGCTTCGGATAAGCTGCCGTAAAAGCGCGCAGGGAGGTAATCGCCTGGTCGTAGTTTCCTGCCTCCCACTGATGGAAACCTTCGCTGTACGCTTCTTCGCCCGGATCGGTAGCAGGGGTTGCCGAGGCGGTCGAAGGAGATGGACCTCCGATCGAGGCAGTTTCGCCCTTATTGGTAGACGCCGGCTTCGGCGGCTTGGCAGTCGGGACCTTGGCGGCTGGAGGCTCCGTCACCGAAGGCTGCACTGGGGCGGCATTGGCAGCATCGCTGATCCGCTGCTCGAGGGCACCGATGCGCTGATCCTGGCT
>JBKPJK010000550.1:0-6071 GCA_046730635.1 Pseudomonadota bacterium
TCACTGGCGTCTCGATGGCCCGACGGACCTCGGGCGACGAGACCGACACGACCTTGGGAAGGCCAGTAATGAGGTCACGACCTCGGACGCGGGTCGACAGCTCCTCGGCCAGCGGGAACGCCGATCCGACGCTCGTCTTGATGTCCTCGGCGCTGCGCTCGCCGAGGAGCAGCGAGTACTCGCTTTTGACGTGGGCGACGATCACCTCATCGATCTCGTCGCCGCCGATCCGCATCGACCGCGACGAGACGATCCCTCCCAGGCTGATCACCGCGACGTCGGTCGTGCCGCCGCCGATGTCGACGACCATCGACCCGATCGGTTGGGTGACCGGCATGTCGGCGCCGATCGCCGCGGCCATCGGCTCCTCGATCAGATACACCGCTGAAGCGCCGGCGTTGGACGCGGCGTCGCGGATCGCGCGCCGCTCGACCGAAGTCGATCCGGACGGGACACAGATGACGATTTCCGGGAAGCGCCAGGCGCGCATCTTGCCGCCGTGGACCTTGTGGATGAAGTGCTTGATCATCTGCTCGGCGACATCGATGTCGGCGATGACGCCGTCGCGGAGCGGCCGGATGGCCTCGATCTGATCGGGCGTCTTGCCCATCATAAGCTTGGCGTCGTCGCCGACGGCCTTGACCTTCTTCACGCCGTTGATCGTTTCGATCGCGACGACCGACGGCTCGTTCAAGACGATGCCGCGACCTCGCACGTAAACCAGCGTATTGGCGGTCCCAAGATCGATCGCCATGTCGTGCGACATCCATTTGAACCAGCGCGTCCAGAACATTGAAATCCCCGCTCTCGCCTATCCCCGGAAGGCGGCGGACAATGCGTCCGCAGCTTAACTTCCAATTGAACACTTCCCGTTGAATACGCCCTGAATTTCCGCGAAAAATCAGTGCTTCGCCGGCACGCCTTCGATGGGCTAGGAATGGTTAACATGTCAATAAAAAGGCTGCCTCCGGAACTGATCAATCGCATCGCTGCCGGCGAAGTCGTCGAGAGACCGGCTAGTGCGTTGAAAGAACTTGTGGAAAACTCTCTCGACGCGGGCGCGAATCAGGTCGCGATTCGCCTGTCGGCCGGGGGACTCGAGCTGATCGAGGTCGCCGACGACGGCACCGGGATGGCTCCGGATGAAATGAGCCTGGCGCTCGAACGTCATGCGACCTCGAAATTGCCGGACGAGGCGATCGATCGGGTGACCAGCTTCGGCTTCCGCGGCGAAGCCCTGCCTTCGATCGCCAGCGTTTCCCGTTTGCGTCTGGAAAGCCGAGTCCGGGGCGCGGACGGTTGGCGCATCGAAATCGACCATGGTGAAAAAATCGCGGCCGGTCCTGCGGCGCTTCCACCCGGCACGCGAATCCGCATCGAGCGGTTGTTCGAGAAGGTTCCTGCTCGGCGCAAATTCCTGCGGTCGCCACGTTCCGAATATGCGGCCTGCCTCGATTCGGTGAAGCGGCTAGCCATGGCCCGCAGCGATGTCGGTTTCACGCTCGACCATGACGGCCGCCGAATCCTTACATTGCAGCCTTCCGATGCGCCGTCGCGCGTCGCCGAGCTCCTGTCGCACGAGCTCGACCGCCATGGCATCGGCATCGACTGCGTTCGGGACGGGCTGAGGCTGACCGGCGTGGTCAGCCTGCCGACCTTCAACCGCGGCATGGCAGACCAACAGTTCCTGTTCGTGAACTCGCGGCCGGTGAAGGACCGGCTGCTGGTCGGCGCGCTTCGTGCCGCCTATCGCGACCTGATCGCGCGCGATCGGCATCCGATCGCGGCTTTGTTCCTCGAGGTGCCGCTCGAGGAAGTCGACGTCAACGTCCATCCGGCGAAGACGGAAGTCCGCTTCCGCGACCCGGCAAGCGTGCGCGGACTGATCATCGGCGGCCTTCGACGGGCGCTCGACGAAGAGAGCCAGCGCAGCGCCGCGCGCGAGCAAGCGGCGGCACCGGTCATGTGGACGACGAGCGAAAGCTACGAGCCTGAGCCGACGACCGCTTACCGCGTCGCTAGCGTGAAGGAAGAGCAACGCGTCTTCGAACCGGTCACGTTCGTTCCTCAAGGGAGGGCCGAGCCGGCCGTCCAACCGGTCGCCAGTTATCCGCTCGGCGTCGCACGCGGTCAGGTGGCAGCCACCTACATCGTGGCCGAAGCCGAAGACGGACTGGTCATCGTCGATCAGCATGCCGCCCACGAACGGCTCGTGCTCGAGCGTATGCGTGCCGCCCGGGAGGGAGGGGCTGTCGCGCAACAAGCCTTGCTGATCCCAGAAGTCATTGAGTTGGACGAGCCGGATTGCGACCGCCTTGAAGGCGCCGCGCAGGAACTGGCGGAGATGGGGCTCGATCTCGAACGCTTCGGACCGTCGGCCATGCTCGTCCGCTCGGTTCCTGCAGCGCTGGGCAAGACCGATGTAGCGGCCCTGCTTGCCGACCTCGCGGGCGAGATCGCGGGACTCGGCGGGCCGATGAGCCTGCGCGACAAGCTCGACCTCGTCGCCGCGACGATCGCCTGTCACGGATCGGTCAGAGCCGGCCGGGTGCTCTCCGTCGCGGAGATGAACGCTCTGCTTCGCGAGATGGAGGTGACGCCGCGCTCCGGTCAGTGCAACCATGGCCGCCCCACCTGGGTCAAGCTTGGCCATTCCGAGATCGAAAAGCTGTTTGGGCGCAAGTAGCTTGTCCGATCTATGCTCTATCTGATCGTCTTCATCGGTGCCGGAATCGGCGGCGCCCTGCGCCACGGAGTCAACGTGACCTCGTCTCGACTGTGGGGATTTGGCTTTCCCTATGGAACGTTGGCCGTGAACATCCTCGGATCGTTCGCGATGGGCCTGCTCGCCGGCTATTTCGCCTTTCGTCCCGGCATCAACCAGCACATGCGATTGTTCCTCACGACGGGAATCCTCGGCGGTTTCACGACTTTCTCGGCCTTTTCGCTCGACACGGCATTGCTCATCGAGCGCCATTCCTATGGCCTGGCTGCCGGCTATGTCGTCGGTTCCGTCGCGGCGGGGCTTTCCGCATTGTTCTTCGGCCTTGCGCTGTTTAGGGGCGGCGGTCAGCTCCCCTAAGAATTTGGCCATGAACATCGATCTCATCCCCATCGGCGACGATCCGCCGAACAACGTCAACGTCATCATCGAAGTCCCGACGGGCGGCGAGCCGGTGAAATATGAGTTCGACAAGAAGTCGGGCGCATTGTTCGTCGATCGCATCCTTCACACGCCGATGCGCTACCCGGCCAATTACGGCTTCATTCCGCACACTCTGTCGCCCGACGGCGACCCGCTCGATGCGATGGTGATCGCCCGGTCGCCCTTCGTGCCCGGCTGTGTCGTACGCGCGCGGCCGATCGGTGTGCTGAACCTTGAGGACGAGCATGGCGGCGACGAGAAGCTGATCTGCGTGCCGGTCGACACGACCTTCCCTTATTATTCGGACGTGGGTGAGCGGCAGGACCTGCCGTCGATCGTGCTCCAGCAGATCGAACATTTTTTCACTCACTATAAGGATCTCGAAGCCGACAAATGGGTCCGGGTCGGCAAGTGGGGAGACGCTTCGGAAGCCCGCCGCATCGTCGTCGAGGCGATCGAAAGGGCGAAGCGGCACAAGGCCGACGTACCCGCCTAAGCCCGCGACTCCGTAGGACATTTCTGCTAGAGAAAGCTGCCACGGAGGGGAGCTTCGCTATGCCAGGCCAAGACCGTATCTATTTCGCCCGCCGTGCCGCCGAGGAGCAGGAGCTCGCGCAGGCGTCTTCGAACCCCGAGCAGGCGGAAGCGCATCGCAAGCTGCAGCGCGCCTATCTCGAAAAGGCCAGTGTAGGCGAGCGGCCGACAGAGACCTCTCAGTCGGTCGGCTGATCGAGACTCTTCAGTCGCCTGAAGGTCTGCTCGAGGAGTGTCTGCCGCGCGTCTGAGCGTGCTCGCTCCAGGCGCTCGTAGCTGCTGCGTTCCTCCTCGCGAAGATCTTGGGCGAAGTGCCCATCGCGGACTTCTCGAAGCACCTCCGCCATGCGCCCGCGCACCGCGTCATCGACGATCCGGGGGCCTCCGAGCACCGCGCCCAGCTCCGCGGTGTTTGAAATTGCTTCGCGCATTCCGGCGATGCCGCGCGCTTCGATCAGTTCGGCGATGAGTTTCAGCTCGCCGACGCACTCCAGATAGGCGACCTCTGGCGAGACGCCCGCGGCGACGAGAGTCTCGAACCCGGCGATGAGCAATTCCGGCACGCCGCCCCAGACCACTGCCTGCTCGTTGAACAGGTCCGCTTCCGCTTCTTCGGCAAAGCTGGATCGAATGAGACCGGCTCGTCCGCAGCCGATCGCGCGGCCGTAAGCCAGCGCTATCGCCTGCGCGGAACCGGATGCGTCCTGCTGGACCGCCCACAGGCCGATCATGCCCTTGCCCTCCACATAGAGAGATCGGAGCGCTGTGCCCGGGCCCTTGGGCGCAATCAGGAAAACGTCGAGATCCGTTCGCGGCCGGATGAATCCGAAGCGTACCGACAGCCCATGGCTGAAGCCGAGGGCTGCGCCGTTGCGGAGGCTTGGCTCGATCTCGTCGTAAAGCGCGCCGTGGATCTCATCTGGCGCAAGGAGCATCACAACGTCGGCAGAAGCGACGGCGTGTTCGATCAGTCCAGTCTCGAGGCCTGCACTCTCGGCTTCGACCGTGCTTCCGGAGCCACCGCGCAGCCCGACGACGTCATCGATCCCGCTGTCCTTGAGATTGAGCGCCTGTGCGCGGCCCTGGTTGCCGTAGCCGAGGATCGCGACGCGCTTGCCTGCGAGAGGCGAGGGGTCGATGTCGGCGTCGCGCATCATCTCCATGTGCGCCGCCTAGAGCAGTTCGAGCGCCCGGGCCATTGTGGTCGCGTCGAGGGGATCGAGAAAGCGCGCCCATTCGGCGGGCGGCTGGTGAGCGAACCACGTATACTGGCGCTTGGCGTAGCGCCTCGTCGCCTGCTGCCCGGCCGCCGTCGTCTGCTCGATCGTGACCTCTCCCGCGAGAAATGCGGCGATCTCGCGAACCCCGATTCCGCGCATCACCGGAAGGTCCGGATCCAGCCTTCGCGCGAGAAGGGCCTTCACTTCCTCGACCGCGCCTTCTTCGACCATTCGCGCGAAACGCCGATCGCACCGTTCGTACAACCAGTCGCGCGGCGGAAGCAGGACGAGCGGACGAAGGTCTACGCTGCTGGCGATTCCACCGATGCGCTCCCGCTGCCATTCCGTCAGAATCTTGCCAGTGGACACGACGACCTCCAGGGCCCGGGCGATCCTCGCCTTGTCCCCCGGCTTGAGGCGGCCCGCAGCTTCCGGATCGAGCTGCCGGAGCCGTGATCGATTTTCCTCGAGCGACGCTTGGCGCACTCGCCTGCGGACTTCTGGATCGATCTCGGGAACGGGCGCGATGCCGTCCAACAGGGTTCGGAGGTAGAGGCCGGTGCCGCCGACGAGGATGGGAAGCCGTCCACGGGTGTGAATGTCGGAGATCTCGCTACGGGCGCGCGCAGCCCATTCTGCCGCGGAGCAAGCCTCCGATCCATCCAGGTAGCCGTATAACCGATGCTCGGCGCGGGAGCGTTCACCCGCTGTCGGGGCCGCGCTGAGTATCGGAAGGTCGCGATAGACCTGCGCGCTGTCGGCGTTGACGATCACTCCGCTGGTCCCCTCAGCGAAAGCGAGCGCAAGTGCCGACTTGCCGCTCGCCGTCGGGCCCGCAATTAGTGCGAGTGGAGGATTCGCTGAACGCATGGCCATTGCGACGCTGATAGCAGCGGGATGTCTCGATGACAGATTGATCGACAAGGCGCTGGGTCTTCTGCGCGAGATCGATCCGCGCGCGACTTTTCGCCATTGGATCGACGAGGGCGACGCTGCCGACCTCAGATTTGCGGGTGATCTCAAAGCGGCGCGTTGGGCGTTGGCCGCGCTCGACCGGGTCGATGTCGTCGTTCAGGCCGACGAGCCGCGCTGGCGTCGGCTTCTCGTGGCGGACATGGATTCGACCATCATCGGGCAGGAATGCATCGACGAACTCGCCGACTATGCGGGCC
>JBKPJK010000551.1:0-2833 GCA_046730635.1 Pseudomonadota bacterium
GTACAAAGGCCTGCTGATCGTCGGTATGGCGGACACGAGCTTCTTCCGGCCGCAGGGCGTGGGAATAGGCGCCCCCTATCTCAAGGGCCTCAACAAGAACGACAAGCCCGCCCAGCTGAGCGGCCTGTGGATCGACCGCTGGCTGCAGCGCCACGTTTCGTTCCTCGATTCCGACTATCGTCTCAGCCGCTGGCTGCCGCGTTTCGACAAGGGCATTCGGAAGGGCGTCGACAGCCCTTATGAGGACGTCTGGAAGATCTCGGAGACGTTCGACGACCGGCAATATTTCATGTGGGACCGGATCGAGACGGACCCCTATCTTCGCGAGCACGCGCGCCATGCCTGGGACCGCTTCAAGGGCAAGCCTTTTCCCCCGTTCCTGATCGACCGGGTCATCGCTCGAAGCGCGGAGGCGGTGCACCGGATACGAGCACGTGGCGGCGACGTGATCTTCATCCGACCGCCGTCCGCTCCGGAGCTGCGGGTGTATGAGCAACAGCGGCTTCCCAAAGCGCGAGGCTGGGACCGGCTGCTGGTCGGCGCCAATGCGAAAGGCGTCCACATCGACGACCTCCCGCAGGTGCAGAATTTGGTACTTCCCGAATGGTCGCACCTGAGCCGCAAGTGCGCGACCGTTTTCACCGACGCTTACGTACGCCGCCTGACCGAACTCACGACCAGGCTAAAGCTGCGGGGCGACGCACCTCAAACACTCAGCCGTGCCGACTGCGTCCCCGCGAACATCGCTATGGCAGGGCAGTCGCATTGAGGCATATCTCGAGGCCGTGACGAGCGCCGACTTTGCGGCTACGCCGCCCCGATGACTGAACAAGCAGTACCGCCCAAGCGTATTTTCCCGACCTCCAAGGTGGACGCTCGCACCGCCGAGCATGTTCCTTCGATCCCGCAGACCGAGAGCGCGGCCTACAAGCTGGCGTTCCAGGACGAGGAGTTCCTGCTGCGCGAGGATCTTCGCCCCGTTCGCTTCCAGCTCGAGCTGTTGAAGCCCGAACTCCTGCTCAATGAAGCGAACATCGGATCGACCTTTGTGTTCTACGGCTCGGCGCGCATCCCGGCGCCGGAGATGGCCGACGCGTTGATCGCCGCCGCGACGAATCCGGAACAGGAAAGGATCGCCGAGCGGCTGAAGGCCAAGTCGAAATATTATGAGATCGCGCGTGAGCTCGCGAAGCTCGCCAGCCGCTGCTCACCGGATCGCGAAGGCAAGCGCCACTTCGTCGTCTGTTCGGGCGGAGGTCCCTCGATCATGGAGGCTGCCAACCGCGGGGCGGCCGAAGAAGGCCAAGAGTCGATCGGCCTAAACATCGTTCTTCCGCACGAGCAGCTTCCCAACCGCTACGTCACTCCGGACCTCAGTTTTCAGTTCCACTATTTCGCGCTTCGGAAGATGCACTTCCTGCTGCGCGCCCGCGCCGTGGCGGTGTTCCCTGGCGGGTACGGCACGTTCGACGAGATGTTCGAGCTGCTGACGCTGATTCAAACGGGCAAGGTCCGGCCGCTACCGATCCTGCTGTTCGGCCGCGACTATTGGAATCGCGTCGTCAATTTCGAAGCAATGGTCGAGGAAGGGGTGATCGCACCGCACGACCTCGATCTCATCCATTGGACCGAGGACGCTCGGGAAGCGTGGGACTTCGTCACCAACTTCTACGCCGAGCATCCGGCCCCGGCGCCGAGACAGTCCGCACCGCCGGAATGACGAAAGCCTAGCGCTTACTTGGCGCCGGGCTTGTCCCCGGCATCGCCGCCGCTCGTCTGCGGAGACTTGCCGGCGGCCTGCGCCGGGAGCGTCGGCTCCTTCTCCGCCTTTTGCGGGCCGTTGTTGGGACCCGTGCCCGGCTTGGCAGCGGACGCGTCAGTCGTTGCGGCAGGCGCCTTGGGGAGCGGCTGCGGGCTGCCGCTTTGCTGGTTGAGATAGGCCATGACGTCCGCGCGATCCTGCGGATTGCTGAGACCCGCGAACGTCATCTTGGTGCCCGGCGCGAAGTTGCGGGGGCTCGTAAGCCACTGGCTGAGGTTATCCCAATTCCAGGTGCCGCCCTTCTTCGCGAGGGCATCGGAAAATGGGAAGCCCTTGCCCTGGCCGATCGGCTCGCCGAGTACGCCCCAGAGGTTCGGACCGAGCTGGTTCGGTCCGCCGTTGGTCGCATTGTGGCAGGCGGCGCACTTGTTGAAGATCTGCGCTCCCTTGGCCGGATCGGCCTTGGCCAGATAGGTCTCGATCGGCTGCTCGGCTGCAGCGCCGCCCTCGCCTTCCTGCTCCACTCCGGCGATCGGGTAACCCATCTTTTCGGGACGCTCGCTGTGGAACATCTCGCCGGCCACGATCGAGGAACCGAGCGCGATAATACCCGCGAACAGCACCCAGCCGGCAATGGTGTTGAAGCGATCGTCCATGGATTTTCCCTGCTTGTCCCGCGGGCGCGGGCGAATGGATTTGCGGGCCTCTTAAGGGCGAGATTGCCCGGCTTCAAGGCCGAGCCAATGTTCGAGCAAGGTCCGCGCAATGGCGGTGTGCGGAGGTGGCTGGAATGTCGCATCTTCGCCGCCCCGAATGCCTCGGGCCAGCTCGTCGCGGGTGAACCAGCGGGCGTCCTCGAGTTCGGTCGTGTCGATGACGAGATCGCCGGATTGTGCCCATGCATGGCAGCCAAGCATCAGCGACGAGGGGAAGGGCCAGGGCTGGCTAGCGATGTAGCGGACGTCGCCGACCTCGACCCCAGCCTCCTCCTTAACTTCGCGGATCACTGCATCCTCGATCGACTCGCCAACCTCGACGAAGCCGGCGAGGGCCGAATAGCGGTTAGGGGGA
>JBKPJK010000552.1:0-2126 GCA_046730635.1 Pseudomonadota bacterium
GGGCGCCCTGGCTGTGGTTTTCGCGGCTGATCATGGACGATGCGCACCTCGCGTCGATCATCCAGCATCCGAAGGTGGAGCTTTACTCGGTGCTCGACCAGAGCGGCCACGAGGTCGGCATGCTCGAGCTCGACTTTCGCGAACCTCACGAGTGCGAGCTGGCGTTCATTGGGCTGGTTCCCAATCTCTCCGGGATCGGCCACGGCCGTTGGCTGCTCGCGGAAGCGCTGCAGCGCGCCTGGCGCGAGGACGTGCGCCGGGTCCACGTCCATACCTGCTCGCTCGACCATCCCGCGGCGCTCAACGCCTATCGTCGCGCCGGCTTCGTCCCTTTCAAGCGAGCGATCGAGCGCTTCCCCGATCCCCGCCTGCACGGCATCCTTCCGCGCGATTGCGCGCCTCAGATCCCGCTGCTCGGGACGCTCGCCTGAGCTTCGCGCCCGCCGGCGAGTTGCGTGTAAATCCGCGCCAGCATTACGGACGCGACGATCGTGAAGATCGATTGGATGAGTGCGGTCAGGAAGGCGAACACGAGCGCGGATATGCTTCCGGCGACAGGCTTGCCGAGGGTGACGACCACCACGCTGCCGATGACGGCCTGAGTAGCCAGGACCACAACCAGGGCCGCGAGGAAGATCACTGCAACGAATGCCAGAAGTCGAAGGTAGTTCTCGCGGGCGAGTGCCCAGCTACGGGAGAGCAATTTGATCGGCCCCCCGGCTTCTGCTGCCGCCACGGGCAGCACCAGCTGGAATGCCGCCGAGGCCAGCACCAGGCAAAGGACCAGCACTGCGATGAGCGCGGGCGTTGGCGGCTGGCCCGGCGCCGGAATCGTGATGAGCCGCAGGGCTCCCAGCGTGAAGGCGATCAGTGTGAGCGCAACCAGAAGCGCCAGGCCGATCAGAATCAGCGCGACCACGAGCGGGCCGAGACGTCTGAAACCGCGCCCGATCGCGCCCGCGACCGTGATGGCCGGACCGATCGAAAGCCGGTTCAACGCCACCTGGGCGGCAAGGCCGATGAGCACGACGAGCATCATCGAAAAACTGGCCACGAGCGACTTTTCGTCAGCCCTTGGGATCCCCGCGACACCGAGAATGGTCTGAGGCAGCACGATGAGCGCCAGCGCGACGCTGACGAGGAGCTTCCCGTCGCGCGCGAGAATCGCTCGCGTCTCGTCCCAGGCTTGTGAAATCGACAGCTTCGGCATCCACGTCCCCTCGATGGCCCCGCCTTATGGGAAGCCGAGGCGGATCGCGCAACGGCACTTGCCGCGCCGGAACCTCGGAGCCATGTCCCGTGGCGTGACAGTCGAGAGCGAGATCGAGTGGCGCATCAGCAGTGAGCCGGTGCCTTATGAAGAGGCGCTCGCCTTCATGAACGAGCGCGCCGCCGCGATTCGCGACGGATCGGCCCGCGAGTGCATCTGGCTGCTCGAGCATCCTCCGCTGTTCACCGCGGGCACCAGCGCGGACCCCGCCGAGCTGTTCAATCCGATGGACTTTCCGGTTTACGAGGCCGGACGCGGCGGCCGCTACACCTATCACGGACCGGGCCAGCGCGTCGGCTATATAATGCTCGACCTTGAGAAGCGGGGGAAGGATATCCGCTGCTTCGTCCATCGGCTCGAAGGCTGGATGATCGACACCCTCGGCGAATTGGGAATCGAAGCGCACCGCGCGCCGGGCCGCATCGGGATCTGGGTCGGCGAGGGCGAGAACGAAGCGAAGATCGGAGCGCTCGGCGTGCGGGTGAAACGTTGGGTCACGCTCCACGGCTTCGCTCTCAACGTCGCTCCGGATCTGTCACATTTCGCCGGTATCGTGCCCTGCGGAATAGCCGAATTCGGCGTCACCAGCATCGCCGAGCTTGGGAAACAATATGGCCTTCAGCGTGTTGATGACGCCCTGAAGCGTGCTTTTCCGCAGTTTCTCAACGGTTTGGATCGTTCGTGCAAATACGCTTGAAGGATGCGCGCGCTTCAGACTATTGTCCGCGCGATTTGCGAAGTGGGGCCACCCGCTGCAGATCGCAATAATTAGGGAGTCTTGAATGCGTGCTCTTATCCTGGTCGCTGGTGCGGCCCTGGCGGTTGCGGCTTGCAGCAGCAAGGACAACGCCAACAA
>JBKPJK010000553.1:0-8616 GCA_046730635.1 Pseudomonadota bacterium
GCGCAACATGCTCCTGTCCATCGTCGGAGGCACGGAACGCCACGATCTGGGTCGCGGGCAAATCGTCCAAGGGGAGCTTGGCGCGCGCAACGATCTCGACCTCCGGATTACGGTCCTCACGTGCGATTTCCTCAGCCGGAACACTTAGGACGGCAAGTTCCGCGGCGATGATCCAGAGTGCGGGCAGAAGACCGGCCGACCGGGCCAGCGACAGAGCCGCCCTGGCGCTTTCGGTGTAATCAAGGGGGACCGGATGCAGTGGCCCCACCGGCCCCCGCTCGAGATCGCGGCCGGGATCGGCAAGCGCGAGCGCCGTTTCGGCATCGAGCCATTCGGAGTGGTCGAGGACGACCGGCTGAACCGGATCGGCCGCGTCGCGCTCATTGGCCAATGCGAGCGCCATCGCCCGTTCACCGCTGATCAGGAGCCGCGCCTTCCTTTCCGGGTCGAGGATGTCGAGAAGCTCCTGCGTTGCCGTCTCGACTGCAAGTATCGCAATGGGCTCGGCGCTTTCGATCTTCACCGGCCGGCCAGCTCGCAACGCGGCGATCGCGCGACGCATCGGAGGCGTCCGCGTCAAACGTCGATCTCGCATATGAGCGGGACGTGGTCCGACGGCCGTTGCCAATTGCGGCACGGTTTGAGAACCGCGTGTGCGGCCAAGTGGCCGGCGAGCTCCGGCGACGCCCACATATGGTCGAGCCGCCGGCCGCGGTCGTTCTTTGTCCAATCGGGCGAGCGATAGCTCCACCATGTGAAGCATCGCTCCGGCGCGGGTACGAACTTGCGGCCGATGTCGACCCAGCCGTGGGCGCTCTGCAGCCGGCCAAGCGCTTCGACCTCGATGGGCGTATGGCTGACGACGGTCAGCAGGGCCTTGTGACTCCACACATCGCACTCGAGCGGGGCGACGTTAAAGTCGCCGACGATGATCGTCGGCTCGCGAAGACCATCCGACCACCTGGTCATTCGCTCAATGAAGTCGAGTTTCTGGCCAAACTTGGTGTTGACGGTGCGATCCGGGATATCGCCGCCTGCCGGAACGTAGACATTCTCGAGCCGAATTCCGCATTCAAGACGAACGCCGACGTGCCGCGCCTCGCCATTGTCCTGCCAGTCGTGCTTCCCCGGATCCTGTAGCGGCACGCGGCTCAAGATGGCTACGCCATGGTGCATCCGCTGGCCGTTCAGCTGTCGATGGACGTATCCGTGGCGGTCGAAGAGATCGGAGGGGAAGATGCTGTCGAGCACCTTGGTTTCCTGTAGGCACAGGATGTCGGGCTGCTGCTCGGTGATGAGCCGCTCGACGAGCCCGGTGCGTGCCCGAACCGAGTTGATGTTCCACGAAGCGATCTTCAGCCTTTTGCTCACCTGATGCGCTTACCCTGCCGAGCCCCGTAAGAAAAAGGCCCCCGCTCCGGGGGCATGGAGCGAGGGCCGCCTAGCGTTCGTCACGCAAGGGATCCTGCCCACCCCAGGTAACAGGGGGAAACCCCGGGTAAGTGGCAGAACCGCTTGCCTATTTAGGATGTCGCGCCTGAAAATGCGATGAACAAGTCGCAATCTGAAACTTTTTTCATTTCCGCTTTTTTGGCTCGGCGAAAGTGAAGGCGCTGTCCGCCACCGCTCCATTGTAGCGCACGTTCGAGAGCTTCACCGTGGTGCGGTGGCCCTGCGGATCGATTGCCGTCCAACCGTACATCTCCAGTCCGCCGGGAGCCGACGGACTGCGCAGGAAGGCGAGGGTCAGTTGGCCGTAGGACGTGTTCTTCGCCCGCGCGACGAGGATCCGCGAGTCCGAGTTCGGAAGGACCTGGGCTTTGCCGTTGAAGTCCGGCGAGCCGGACAGCAGAGGCCCCAGCGGCGTCTTGGCTAGCGGCCAACTGCTCTTCTGCCCCACCGGGTAATCGAGGAAATAAAGTCGTGAGCCGTCGGCGACCAGCAGAAGGTCCCCGCTGCCATATTGAAAGCGGACCTTTCCGGGGCGTTTGAGCTGCAAGGTGCCGGCTGCCGACCGCCCGCGGGAATCGGTCTGCACGAAATTTGCGGTCATCGTGCGGACCGCGCCGATATGCGCCTTCAGCTTGGCGAGGTCGGCCGATTCCGCAGCTGCCGCCGGCGCCGCAGCGACGATCGTGCCGACCAGCAAGGCGCGCGCGAACTTCGTCGTGAAACTCATCTCGAACTCCCTGGGATTTGTCGCCGGAACTGGCGTTCACCCATTGAATGCCGACTGAACTTACCGGTTCCGTTCCGTTCAGCGTCAGATCGGGTGTCCATCGGGGTCGATCAGCACTTCGCGGCGACCCACGTGATCGGGCTGGCCGACCAGGCCCTCCTTCTCCATCCGCTCGATCAGCCGCGCCGCACTGTTGTAGCCCACGCGAAGCTGCCGCTGGAGATAGGAGGTCGACGCCTTCTGGCTTTCTGCGACGATCTGGATCGCCTTGCGGTAGAGCTGCGTCTCCGCATCATCCTCGCCGGTGGGCTGGCCGTCGAACAGATAGCCGCCATCCTCCGGCTCCTCGGTGACCGCCTGGATATATTCGGGCGCGCCTTGGCGCCGCCAATGCTCGGCGACCGCGCGCACTTCCTCGTCGCTGACGAAGGGGCCGTGTACGCGAATGATCTGCTTGCCGCCCGGCATGTAGAGCATGTCGCCCTTGCCCAGCAGCTGCTCGGCACCTTGTTCCCCTAGGATCGTGCGGCTGTCGATCTTGCTGGTGACCTGGAAGCTGATGCGTGTCGGCAGGTTGGCCTTGATGACGCCGGTGATGACATCGACCGACGGGCGCTGGGTCGCCATGATCAGGTGAATCCCGGCCGCGCGCGCCTTCTGGGCGAGCCGCTGGATCAGGAATTCGACCTCCTTGCCTGCGGTCATCATCAGGTCGGCGAGTTCGTCGACCACGACGACGATCTGCGGTAGCACCTCATATTCGAGCTGCTCGGTTTCGTAGAGCGGCTGACCCGTTTCTGCGTCGTAGCCCGTCTGCACCCGGCGACCGAGCTTCGAGCCTTTGGCTTTGGCCTCGCGCACCTTCGCGTTGAAGCTCGGCAGCGCGCGGACGCCGAGGTTGGCCATCATACGATAGCGCTCTTCCATCTGCTCGACCGCCCATTTGAGAGCGCGGATCGCCTTGCCGGGCTCGGTTACGACCGGTGCGAGCAGGTGCGGAATATCGTCGTAGATGCTCAGCTCGAGCATCTTCGGATCGATCATGATCATTTTGCACTGATCCGGACCGTATCGATAGAGCAGCGACAGGATCATGCAGTTGAGGCCGACCGATTTGCCGGAGCCGGTCGTGCCCGCGACCAGAAGGTGCGGCATCGGCGCGAGGTCGGCGATGACGGGGTCGCCCGAGATATTCTTCCCGAGAATCAGCGGCAGCGCCATATTCTGATCTTCGAACGACTGGCTTCCGATGAGCTCGGACAGGCTCACCGTCTCGCGTTTCGAATTCGGAAGCTCGATGCCGATCACGCTTCGCCCCGGAATGGTGGCGACGCGGGCTGAGAGAGCGGACATGTTGCGGGCTATGTCGTCGGCGAGGGCGATCACGCGGCTGGCCTTGATGCCGCTCGCCGGCTCCAGCTCGTACATCGTGACGACGGGGCCCGGCCGGACTTCGACGATATCGCCGCGCACGTTAAAATCCTCCAGCACCGTCTCGAGCAACCGTGCGTTTCTCTCGAGGCCTGCGCGGTCGATGGGCTGCTTCGACTTCTCCGGCGCGCGGGCCAGCAGATCGAGCGTCGGAAGCTGGTAGGAATCGCCGAGCGCCAGGCTCGGTTGGGCCGAAGGCTTGCCGGACTTTGCACGTCCGCTCGCCGCCACGGGCCGGGCGGGTTCGGCAACGGCGACAGCAGGTTTCGGCCTGGGAGGCGCGGCCGCTGTCGGACGCTCGTCGGCGATCTCGGTTCGACGCGGCGCAGCGCGGCGTTCCCGAGGCCGGCTGCGAAGCAGACCACCGAGCCAGCCCTTTTCCTCAGGCTCGAGACCGAGGGCGAAATAGCCAAGCACCAGCCCGGCGATTCCCAGCAGAAGAAGCGCCGTGAGCCGAGCGGGTCCGGCGATCGAGGGACTGGGAATCAATCCCAATGCCGCATCTAGTCCATGTGCTAGCGCCAGGCCGATGGCTCCGCCCCAACCCGCGGGCAAGCCCGACACCGCGGAGCCGCTGGTGAGGCTCAGCGCGATTCCCAACAACAATGCGCCGACGGCAGCCAGAAGGAGTCCGCGACCGATGCGCCCCGCCGGCTGCAGGCGAATCATCCGGACGCCGGCCAGACCCACGACGGGAAGCAGCAGAACCGCTCCAAGGCCGAACAGTAGGAACATCCCGTCGCTGAAATAGGCGCCGGGACTTCCGAGCCAGTTGGCGGGAGGCCCACCGGCGGCGGTACTCAGCGACGGATCGGTCGGATTGTGGGTCGCAAGCGCAATCGCGCCGGCGAAGCTGAGCGCGACCAGAACCACGCCCCAGCTGCGAATGGCCAGACGGCGCACGGCTTCGCGCAGGGCGTCCCGCCAATCGGGCCCCAACTCACGCTTGGCTGCGCGCGCAGCAACGGTTGCCATGTCCCACCCCCGGAATCTTCCCGCTTCTAGAATCCCCCACGCGGAGTCCGCGGTCAAGCGAAGTCGTGGCGTCACTGCGACGAACCGGTTAGTGGCGCATCATGGACCGCGCGGACGCGATCATCTTCGGCGGAGGCTTGGTGGGCTTGGCGCTCGCGTCTGCCTTGGACTCGAGCGGCCTGTCCGCGATCGTTCTCGATCCCGCCGATCCGGCACCGCGCAAGTCGGCTTCGTTCGATGGGCGCACCAGCGCCGTCTCGTCGAGCTCAATGCGGATGCTCGATACGATTGGAGTGACGGAGCATCTGGCGGAGCCCGGCTGCCCGATCCGGACGATCGCCGTGGCTGACGGACTCAAGCCGGGCGGGCTTCACTTCGACGCCGAGGACGACGAGCCGCTTGGCTGGATGCACGAAAACCGCCACCTGCGCGCCGGCCTTCAGGCACGCGCCGAGGCCGGGCGCCACATCTGGCTGCTTTGGAAATCCAAAGTCGCAACCGTCGACCGCGGCGATGTGGGCGTCACGGTCGCCCTCGAGGACGGTCGCAAGCTCAACGCACCTTTGCTCATCGCCGCCGACGGCCGCAATTCAATGACGCGCGAGGAGGCGGGCATTCGCGTTGCGCGCTGGCGTTACGATCATCAGGCGATCGTCTCCGTGCTCGGCCACGAGGTTCCGCATGACCACGTGGCGTATGAGATCTTTTACCCCACGGGTCCGTTCGCGCTGCTGCCGATGAATGATGGGCCCTCCGGTCACCGCTCGGCGATCGTCTGGTCCGTCCCGCAGGAGGATGCCGCAGGCTGGCTCTCGCTGAACGATGAAGATTTCGCAGGCGAGGCAGAGGCCGCGATGGGCGGCTTCCTCGGCAAGGTCGAGATGCTCGCGCCGCGCTCGTCCTTTCCTTTGGGATTTCACCACGCCGCGCAGATCACGGCCCGCCGCCTCGCGCTTGTCGGCGATGCGGGGCACGCGATTCACCCGATTGCCGGCCAGGGACTCAACCTCGGCTTTCGCGACGTCGCCGCCCTGGCCGAAGTTTTGGTCGAAGGCGCACGCCTCGGCCTCGACCTCGGCGACGATCAGTTGCTCGACCGATATCAGGGCTGGCGCTCGCTCGATGCACTGTCCGTGGCTTTTGCGACCGACAGCCTCACGCGAGTCTACGGGGTGCCCGGCAGGACCGCGTCCGCCGTCCGGCGCTTCGGGATGGGCCTGATCGAACGTATGTCGCCGATCAAGAACCGGCTGATGAGCGAGGCCCGCGGAACCAGCGGAGAGCTGCCGCTGCTGCTTCGGGGCCTGCCGATCTGACTATTGGATCGTCTGTTCGATGTCGGCGCCGCCGAGGACGGCAGCACGATGGAACTGCATCAGCTGGACGAGAAGATCGGACCGTCCCGTAAGCGTCGATTGCTCGAGCAGGGCCTGCTTGGCGCCCACGTCGAACGGCGCGACTTGAGCGATCGCATTGACCAGCATTTCATCGTCGAGACGGCTGACGGCATCCCAGTCGACAGCCAGTCCCATGGCGTCGCCGAGCCGCCGCGCCTCGCGCTCGACCTCGGCCCGCTCGGCTAAAGAGAGCGCGTCTGGCTCCTCATCGTCGAACGCCGCGATGTCGACCTCGGCGCAGCGATAGCTCGAGTCCATCTCGACGTCGCGCAGGTAGCGGAAGCGATTGGTTCCCAGAAGGACGATATTGAACCGGCCGTCGTCGAGCTCCTCGATACTCACGACCTCGCCGAGGCAGCCCACGCCGTAGAGCGGTGCCCGGTTGTCGTCGTCGACGCGGTGCGGCTGGATCATGCCGATACGGCCGTTCCCGTCGATCGCATCGCGCACCATCTCACGGTAGCGCGGCTCGAAGATGTGGAGGGGAAGCTGGGAGCGCGGGAACAGGATCGCCCCCGGAAGCGGGAAGATCGGTATGCGGATGATCCGGCTCAAGTGAAGAGCACCGCTGAGAGCCGCCTGCGCTGAGCGCTTGACCAGGGATCTTCCAGCCCTTGCGCCTCCAGCAACTGGAGAAAGCGCTTGCGCGCCGCGCCCTCGTTCCATTCGCGGTCGCGGCGGACGATTTCGAGCAGGGCGTCGGCGGCTGCATCGCGATCGCCAGCAGCCATCTTCGCCGCGGCCAGCTCGAATCGCGCCTCATGGTCGTCGGCGTTGGCAGCGATCCGCTGTTCGAACGCGCTCGTGTCGGCCACCGGTGCTGCCGAGGCGACTTCGAGCGCGGCGCGGGCACGACTGACCTCCGGCTTTTTTGCCAGCCCCTCCGGCAGGCCGTCGAGAATCTCCTTCGCCTCCGCGGTCTCGCCGGCCGCGACTAGCGCCCGCGCGAGGCCGCCGATCACTTCGGCATTTTCGGGCGCCATGTCGCGGACTTGGCGAAAGATCGAGACTGCGCGCGGCGCATCGCCGTCCGCCAGGATCTGCTCGCCCATCGCCACCAATGGCTCGATCTCGGCCTGGGGAACGGCGCCTTCCGGCTCGATCTTCAGCTGGGTCAGCAACTGGTCGAGGACCTTCTTCAGCTGGCCTTCGGTGCGGTAGTTGGTAAGGTCGGCCACCGGCTGCCCGCGATAGAGGGCGTAAACCGTAGGGATCGACTGGATCCGGAACTGCGCGGCGAGGAGCTTGTCCTTGTCGACGTCGATCTTCGCGAGCTTGACCCCCTTGTCGACATAATCCGCCGCGATCTTGTCGAGGATCGGCGACAGCTGCTTGCACGGCCCGCACCATTCCGCCCAGAAATCGAGAATGACGAGCGAGGTCATGGAGGGGTTGATCACCTCCTGCTCGAACCGTTCGATCGATTCGCGTTCCGCTTCGCTGAGGCCCAGGGTCGCCACGCTCTTGCCTGTTCCTTCCATTGTTAGGGTCGCGCCCATATGGTCGGCTGCGGCTTCGGCCACAAGGCCGTAAGACCGGCCTTGCGGGAGCGCGCGAGAGCATGCTAGGCGCGCGCCTCACCTCCGCCGGACCGAGCTTCCGGCGCCAGCTCAGAGCGGGCGTAGCTCAGGGGTAGAGCACAACCTTGCCAAGGTTGGGGTCGAGGGTTCGAATCCCTTCGCCCGCTCCAGCTGTCTCATGGAACACGCCGTGCATCGGACGCGCTGTTGGTGCGCCGCCGCTTCGCGCGTATGCGGCTCCCGACAAGGAGACTCGCGATGACCGAACAGGCCGAACTCACCCGACCGGCGACGAGGGAGGAGTTGCAGACGGTCAACCCCGCAACGGGGGAGCCGGGCCGATCCTATCAGCAGCACACGATCAAGGATGGGCATCGAGCGGCTGCGGCAGCCCACGAGGCGTTCCGCGAATGGCGACGCACCTCGTTCGCACAGCGCGCGGAGGTGATCCGCAAGGCGGCGGAGATCCTGCGCGATCGCAAGGACGATTTCGCGCGGCTCATGACCGACGAGATGGGCAAGACCTACGACGAGGGCCGCGCTGAGGTCGAGAAATGCGCGTTTCATTGCGATTGGTTCGCTGATCACGCGCACGAATATCTCGGGGACGAGGAGGCCGACATCGGCGGCGGCGAGGCATTCGTCACCTTCAATCCGCTCGGCGTGATTCTCGCGATCATGCCCTGGAACTTCCCCTTCTGGCAGGTGATCCGAGCTGCAGCGCCCGCGCTGATGGCCGGCAACGGGATGCTTCTGAAGCATGCCAGCAACGTTCCCGGTTGCGCGCTGGCGATCGAGGAAGTGCTGCACGAGGCGGGAGTTCCGCGCGACCTGTTCCGGGCGCTGCTCCTGCGGTCGAGCGACGTGAAGGCGCTGATCGAGGACGACAATGTCGCGGCGGCGACGCTCACCGGCAGCGTCAAGGCCGGGAAAAGCGTCGCGACTGCTGCGGGCGGCGTGCTCAAGAAATGCGTGCTCGAGCTCGGCGGCGCGGACGCCTATCTCGTTCTCGAAGATGCCGACATTGCGGCCGCCGCCAAGGTCGCCGCTACTGCGCGGATGGTGAACGGCGGGCAGAGCTGCATCGCCGGCAAGCGCTTCATCGTCATCCGCT
>JBKPJK010000554.1:0-10896 GCA_046730635.1 Pseudomonadota bacterium
CAGTGGTCTCGTTCGAAGCGGGCGCGAAATATACTGATACCCGCAAGGCGCTTGGCGGCGTGGACCATGAAAAGGGCATCGCGTGGCGCGCCATCACGGACCTCGACTGGGATCCCATCGCAGGGAAGGCGTTCCCGAAGATCTACGGCGGCGTGGATTATGGCGTTCCGTTGCCTATGCCGAACAGCTCGTTCTGGATCTACGCTCATGGGGGGCTGGGCTGGGGCGATCGGCTCAACCCGCTCGCCGCTTATTATTTCGGGGCCTTCCGCAACAACTATGTCGATGAGAGACCGGAGAAGCGCTACCGCGAGATGGAGAGCTTTCCCGGTTTCTCGATCGACGAAATCGCCGCGCGGCGCTTCGCGAAGCTGACCGGGGAGGTCAATCTTCCGCCAATCCGTTTCGCCGAGGTCGGAACCCCATTGGTCTACCTGAGCTTCGTTCGGCCCGCCGTCTTCGCAGGGGCAATGGCGACCAACGCCCCGGAAGGAGGCGGTCATCATTATTACGACGTAGGCGCGCAGCTCGATTTCAACTTCACAATCGCGCTGCGTTTGCCGATGGTGTTCTCAGTTGGCGCGGCGGGAGGTTGGCGTGACGGTCATTACAGCAAGACAGAGCTGCTGGCGTCCTTGAAGATCATGTGACCATGTTGGCCGAGTCCGCACATTGGGGCCTCGCCCTCGTTCCGGTGCTGCTCCTGCTCGGCGTCTTCGTATGGCTCGACGCATTCAAGCTGATGAACCTTCACGAGATCCTCGTGCTGCTGCTTCTCGGCGGGCTCGGCGCCCTCGCCTCGTGGCCCGTCGCAGGACGGTTCCTCGACACGCTGCCCATCGGCTTCAACAACTACAGCCGCTTCGTGGCACCTTGGATCGAAGAGGCGATCAAGGCGGTGATCATGATCGGCCTCTTCCGCCTCAACCGCATCGGCTACAAGCTGGACGCGGTGATCTCCGGATTCGCGATCGGCGCGGGTTTCTCGGTGATCGAGAACATCATCTATCTGATCCGTTTCCCCGACTATACCGCGGGCACATGGCTCGTACGCGGTCTGGGTACGGCGGTGATGCACGGCACCACGCTCGCGATCCTCGCGGCGACGGCCCATGAATTCGCCGAACGCGAGACGCGCGAAGCCGCCGGCGATTTCGACTTCCACCTTTGGTGGTTCCTGCCGGGATACCTGGCCGCCGTCGCGATCCACATGACCTTCAACCAGTTTCCCGACCGACCCATGATTTCGTTGATGGGTGCCGCAATCCTCGCCCCGATCACGCTCATCGCGATCTTCAACTTCGGAACGGCAGAGGCCGAGCGGTGGCTTACGGCGGAATATGCGGCGCACCAGCGCGAGCTGGAGATCCTGCGTTCGGGCGAGTGGCCGGACTCACACGCAGGCCAGAAGATCGCCGCGCTCGCGGGGCGGTTGGACCCGGAGTCCGCGAGCCGCGTCCGCCGCTATTGGGAGCTGCAGGCCTATCTTGTGGTCGAAGCCGAAGAGACCATGCTGGAAGAAGCGGCGGGAGACGTCGTCCTCGACAAGGACAAGGTACGGGCTGCGTTCGCGGAAATGGACGGCCTTCGCCGCGCGTTGGGACGCAGCACGCATGCCGCGCTCAACGCCCTCCTACCCTTCAGCCGCAACGATTATTGGGAAGTTTCGGAGCTCAGGCAGCGCGTCAACAAGTAAGTGCCCGGGAACCAGTCAGCCTCGTGCAACAATGGACATTTCGTCCGCTCGGGATTTGACCCGATTGCCGCCGTCCGTTCGCGCGAAAGAAATCGGACCGAACCAACGCGTGAGGGCGACCGATGCTCAGCCTGCTTTTGAGCCTGAAACTATGGCAGTTGACGGTCGTCGTCCTTGCCCTGTCGCTCGCCGCGGGCTTCAGCTTCAGCACGGGCATTCGCCATATTTTCCGCCTTCGGCCGACTGATCAGGAGGCGGATCTGGCGATCGACCTGATGCAGGTCACATCGACCTACATCGGCATCCTGCTCGCATTCGCCGGCGTCCTGGCCTGGCAGGATTACGAGGCTGCGGAGACCGCAGTTGAAGATGAAGCCGGAGTCACATCGATGCTATATCGCGATCTCACGGCTTATGGCCCTGAGATGAGCCCCGCTCGCGTCGCCGTGAGAGCTTATGTCCATAGCGTCATCGTCGATGCGTGGCCGCTGCTGCGCGAAGGAAAGAGAAGCCCCGCGACGGACGTCAAGCTCGTAGCGGTCTTCAACAACGTCGCCGCAGTCACGCCGCGAAACGAGCGTCAGTCCGCGATCTATCAGGAAGCCTTCACGCAGCTGAACCAGCTGGTATCGATGAGACGGCATCGACTGGCTTCGAGCCGAGCAAAGGTACCGGCGGTCCTGTGGGTAGTCGCGCTTGTCGGTTCGGTACTGACGGTCGCGTACGCTTCCGCCTTCGTGAGCACCCGTTACGCTTCGCTGATGATTGCAGGCACGTCCGTGACGATCGGCTTGCTGTTCCTATTCCTGCTTAGCGTCGACTATCCGTTCCGCAACCGCAACGGCGTGAGCAATCAACCGTTCGTCGAGCTCTTCCCGATTTTCGACGGGATCGATCGCTCTCAGGGGGCAGCCGCCCCATTGCCCGCACTACGCGAGCCCGCACCCGCTAGGGGCCGTCCCCTCGCTCAATCAGGTCCATGAAATTGCGCGCCGCTTCCTGCTCCGCTCCGTTCTCGAACACGGCGTCAAGATCCGGAGCCGATCCAAGCGCATGCAGCAATGCCCACAGCGCGAATCGCTCGGCCCGGTCTTTCGTGAGGCCGAGATCGACCTTCATATGTTCGATGCCCGCCTCGAGCGCTTCCCCCGGGACCGCCGCCAGGTCTGAAGTGCCGAAGTAGCGGCGGATCTGATCGTCGAAATTCACCTTCGCTAATCCCTGGTGCCCCAGACGAAGAGGATCGTCAGTGCCGAAGTCGTTCCAAGCGCAAACGATTTCGCCAAGGCTGCCTCGCCAGTGTCGGTACCCCATTGGAAGAGACCGCCTCCAACCATCAATGACAATGCAAACCAGGAAAACAGCGCTAGTCCGCCGGCCCAGACCGCGACGGTCTTCGCTTCCTTGAACTGATCCGGAGAGCCCTTCCTGGCCGCGAACAGGTCCCGCGCGCCTTTAAGGGCGGTTAGCACGAGCGCCAGCCGGCATAAGGTGATCAGCGCAAATCCGCCCCAGCTTATGGCTGGAGAGACTGTGCCGGCCGAGACGGCGTCGACGTAGCGGCGCATTTCGCTAATGCCTCTGACATTCTGCACCGCGTACATCAGCGCGGTCAGTCCGATGAGTAAGACAAGCAGGGACTTGAACACTCTCATCGCGCGCCCCTTTGCAATCCATTGGAAGTGGCGGAGAGGGTGGGATTCGAACCCACGGTACGGTTGCCCGTACGCCGCATTTCGAGTGCGGTGCTTTCGACCACTCAGCCACCTCTCCGCATGAGAAAAAAAGCTGGCCGGGCGAGGTGCCGGCGCCGGTCGGACGCGGCGCTCTAGCAGCGAGCCTCCGCGTTGCCTAGATAGGACAATATGACCCCTTTTGAACCTTTCGAGCGTTCCGCACTCGTGGGACAGAAAATGGACATCCCGCTGGCCCGTTTCACGATCGGTGACGTGGTACGGCACAAGCTGTTCGACTTCCGCGGCGTCGTCTTCGACGTCGACCCCTTCTTCGCCAATAGCGAGGAATGGTACGAAGCCATCCCCGAAGCGCTTCGCCCCTCGAAGGACCAGCCCTTTTACCACCTGCTCGCGGAAAATGCCGAGACGACCTACGTCGCTTACGTCAGCCAGCAGAACCTGGTGGTCGACGAAAGCGAGGAGCCGGTGGACCATCCGGACATCGGCGCGATGTTCGATCGGTTGGAAGGCGGACGCTACCAGCTGCGGCCAGAACACCGTCATTGAAAATGGCGGCGCGGCAGCTTGAGCTGCCACGCCGCCTCCCCCTGTTGTGCGACGAACGCCAACAGCCGCAGCGGAGCGGCAAAGGCGGCCGCTTTCAAGTCTTTGCGAACCCGCCGCCACAACTCCGCAATGGGCTGTTGCCGCCCCGCAACAGCACTGACCGACCCCGCCGAGGTTGACACCCGCAGCCCCCTGCCATAGGCGGCCTGCTCTTCCGCGCTTGTCCAAAGGCTTTGCGCCCACGCGCGCGCGGGACCGAAATTCTATTGGAAGAGAAGAGCCATGTTCGCAGTCGTGCGCACGGGCGGCAAGCAATATCGCGTCGCCCCGGGAGACAAGATCGTCGTCGAGAAGCTCGACGGAAATGCGGGTGACAAGATCACTCTGGGGGAAGTCCTGCTCGCCGGCGAAGGTTCGAACCTTCGTTCGACCGACGGCCTGACCGTCGCAGCGGAGATCGTCGCCCAGGCCAAGGGCGACAAGGTCACGGTGTTCAAGAAGCGCCGGCGCCATAACTATCGCCGCAAGAAGGGCCACCGCCAGCAGCACACGATCTTGAAGATCGTCGCCATCGGCGATCACAAGGAAACCAAGAAAGCGGCCCCGAAGGCGGAAGCTGCCCCCGCTGCGGCGAAGTCGGCTGCGCCTGCTAAGGCAGCCAAGGACAACAAGGTCGAAGGCGTGACCTCGGAAGAGGGCGCGGGCTCGGTCGCCGGCAAGCCCACGGCCAATCCGGCTCCCAACGACGAGAAGGCCGCCAACCCGGATGCCAAGAAGGCGAGCGGCAAGAAGAGCACAGGTGCGGACAAAGCGTCCGCCGCTGGCTCGACAGAAAATGCTGCACCTGCTAAGGGCAGCACCAAGAAGGCCCCGAAGGCCAAGTAACCAGGACCTTATTTCGCCATGGCACATAAGAAAGCAGGCGGCTCGTCCCGCAACGGCCGCGACAGTGAGAGCAAGCGCCTCGGCGTGAAGAAGTTCGGCGGACAGGCTGTCCTCGCCGGCAACATCATCGTGCGTCAGCGCGGCACGAAGTGGCACCCGGGCGACAACGTCGGCCTGGGCAAGGATCATACCCTTTTTGCACTCACCAACGGTCAAGTCGCGTTCCGCGACGGCAAGCTTGGTCGCAAATACGTCCACGTCATGCCGATGATTACGGAAGCGACTAAATAGGAACGGTCATAACGGGACCGTTCCCTTGAAGGGGCGGCCCGGACGAGATCCTAAGAAGATCGAGACCAAAAAGGGAGAAGGGGAGCCCCGGAAGGGGCCTCCCCTTTTTCTTTGTCTTCTCCCGAAACTGTCACGGGCAGCCGCTAGGCGCCCGGTCGACGAGGAGAAGAGTGATGTTCGCGAGGACGCCAAGATTGCTGCTGAGGCCCGGCTTCCCGGAAGACGCGCCCGCGCTCGCCACCGCCATCGCCGACGAGGCGATCGTCCGCAACTTGGCGACGGCTCCGTGGCCCTACCGCGTGCGCGACGCTGAGGCGTTTCTTGCGAGCCCGCGGGATCCGATCCTCCCGTCGTTCCTGATCCTCGAGCGGACGCAAGCGGCCCCTCGCCTCATCGGCGCGTGCGGTCTCGGTCGCCGGCCTTCCGGAGCAGTCGAGATGGGTTATTGGATTTCGCGCCCCTACTGGGGCCAGGGATTCGCTACCGAGGCCTGCCTGGCGCTGATCGAGATTGCGCGGACACTCGCTCTGCCGAGCCTCGAAGGCTCGCACTTCGTCGACAATCCCGCCTCCGCTAGGGTGCTCGAGAAACTCGGGTTCGAGCCGGTCGGAATCGTCGCTCCGCGCATGAGCTGCGCTCGCGGCGTGGAAGTGCCCGCCCGCCTGATGCGGCTCAGGCTCAACGATGCGCCAGAGATCGACGAAGAGGAAGCGCTGGCGGCCTGACCTAGGCGGCCCGCCGCACTTTCCGCTTGGAGTCGGCAGGCACCTTCGCTGTCGCCTCGTAGGCGCGCAGGAGGTGCCGGTCGTCCTCGTTCCACGGATGGAAGCCGGGCAGGAAGTACTTCAGCCACGCGCCGGCGATCTTGCGGAACATGCCGGGCCTCACCCAGACGTGCCACAAAAGCCGGCACCACGCTTCAAACCCGGTAACGCCGTCCTGACGCATCAGCTCGAGCGCTCCGCGAGTCCGGTCGACCAGGAAGTTGCGGGTGACGTAGAGCATAACCTTCGCCTTGACCTTCCACCGCTTGAATCGCGGCCAGTCACGCGTCGCGTGGAGCCAAGTGTCGTAGGCGACGCCCTTGTGCTCAATTTCCTCGCATGCGTGCCAGCGCCAAAGCTCGGCCGCTTCCGGCTCGGCGCCGACGAGATGGCCGGGGTTAGCAAGCAGCTGGTGCGCCAGAATGGCAGTGAAATGCTCGAGCGCCATCGTCGCGGCGAGATTGACCGCAGGGGGGCGCTGCCGCGTAATCGAGAGCCGTTTCTCCACCTGCGCCTCGAGCGTCGACAGATCGTACCCCGCCCGTTCCGCGCGCTTGTTGAAGGCATCGTGCTCGCGGCTGTGAATCGCTTCCTGCGTCGTGAAGGCCTTGATTTCTTCGGCCAGCTTCGGCGGTGCGCCGTCGCGAAAGGCGCGAACGCTCTCGACGAAATAAGCTTCGCCGATCGGGAATGTGCTCGACAGCGCGTTGTAGATAGCGGTCGCTTCCACGCTCCCGCCGTGCCAAAGACGGTGCAACGCTTTTTCGCGGCCGAACCTGCGGTCGCGCGGTGTGATGCTCAGGTCCGCGGGAGTGGGCGCAAGCGTCGTGGTCATGAGTGGAAGGTACCTTAACTTACACCAATGTCAATAAGCCGCAGACGCCTTAGCCCGGAACAAAGCCGGTCGGCCGCGTTGGAGGCCGCTCGTGAGCTCTTGCTCAGCGACGGGCCGTCCGCCGTCACGCTCAAAGCGGTCGCTGGCAAGATCGGCCGCACGCACGCCAACCTGCTCCACCATTTCGGCTCGGCATCCGGCCTGCAGGCGGAACTCGCCCGCTCGATCGCGGACTCCGTCGTTTCGAGTATCGCCGACGCGGTCGAAAAGGCGCGAGCCGGGCAGACCGACGCGCGCGACATCGTCGACCAGACCTACGACGCATTCGGCCGAGAGGGCGCGGGCGCGCTTGCCGCCTGGATGATCCTCACCGGCAACCGCGACGCGCTCAATCCGATCCTCGACTCGATCCGCGGCCTGGTCGCCCAGTTGAGCGTTGGGCACGAGGAGCAACAGGTCGCTGAAACGACGCTTTCGCTTTGCCTCAGTGCGCTGGGCGACGCGCTGCTGGGACCTCCGTTCGCGGAAGCTCTGGACGTCGACCGGGACGCGGCACGCAAGATCTCCGCGGACCGCCTACGCGCGCGTCTCGAACATTATCGCCATCCGACAGGCGCCAACGATCAGCAGTAGCCGTCGGAGAGCATCTGATGCAGTCTCCGGCAATGGAGGCTGTCGACGAGCCGAACTGGAAACGGCTGAGTGCCGCGATCCTCGAATTTAAAGGCGACATCGGTCCCGGCGTGATCACAGGCGCCGCGGACGACGACCCCAGCGGCATTGCCACTTATTCGCAGGCAGGCGCTCAGTTCGGCTACGGCCTTCTGTGGACGATGATCCTCACCTATCCCCTGATGAGTGCGGTGCAGTTAGTCAGCGCCCACATCGGGAGGGTCACAGGTTCGGGGCTCGCGAAGAACCTGAACCGCGCAATGCCGCATTGGCTCGTCTCTCTGCTCGTGACGATCCTTCTTGTCGCCAACATCTTCAATATCGGAGCAGACCTCAGCGCGATGGCCGCGGCGGCCGAACTCGTCGCCGGCGGCAGCAGTCATGCATACGTGGTACTGTTCGCGCTGGTCTGCATCGCACTGCAGTTGTTCGTGCCCTACCGACGTTACTCCGACCTCCTGAAATGGCTGACGCTCAGCCTCTTCGCTTACGTCGGCGTCGTCCTCCTCGTGCACATCGACTGGCGCCAGGCTTTGCTCGGAATGATCTGGCCACGCCAACTCGGCACCGCCGCCTTGCTCACCATCGTCGCCGTCTTCGGAACGACAATCAGCCCGTATCTTTTCTTCTGGCAGAGCGCGCAGGAGGCGGAAGAGATCGCTACGAGCGACCAGCGCGCCTTGAAGGAAGCTCCGACCGCCATCCGTCGACAATATCGACGGATCCGGATCGATACGTTCGTGGGCATGGCATTCTCGAACCTCATCGCACTTGCGATCATGCTCGCCACGGCGGCCACGCTTCACGCGCAAGGCGTCACCAATATCGCCTCGGCAGCTGAAGCGGCCGAGGCGCTCGTGCCAATCGCCGGTCGGTTCGCCTTCCTCCTCTTCGCCCTCGGGATCGTCGGGACAGGACTGCTCGCCGTGCCGGTGCTCGCCGGATCGGCCGCCTTCGCTGTGGGAGAGACCCACGGGTGGAAGACCGGGCTCGAATTCAAGCCGTATCAAGCCGCGCGTTTCTACGGCATCATCGTCACGGCCACATTCGTGGGGGTCGCCCTCGACTGGTCCAAACTCAATCCGATCAAAGCCCTGTTCTGGAGCGCGGTGCTCAATGGTGTCTCAGCGGTGCCGATCATGGCCGCTATGATGGTGGTTGCCTCTAGTCGGCCGATCATGGGCCATCTCCACGAACGCCGTCCGCTCCTGGTGTTCGGCTGGGCCGCGACGGCCGTTATGGCCGTCGCTTCTGCTGCAATGCTCGCAACCGGCCTGGGGGGCTGATCGGCCCGACTCGGCACCATTTCCGTTGCACAGGCGTTACGGCGGCATGCGGAAGTTCTTCAACGTCTGTGCAACCAAGACGTCCACGGCGGCCGGACAGCCGCTGACGTTCGTGATCGCGATTGCCGTGATTCTGGTCTGGGCCATTAGCGGTCCGATCTTCCGCTACTCGGACACCTGGCAACTCGTGATCAATACGGGGACGACCATCGTCACCTTCCTGATGGTCTTCCTCATCCAGAACAGCCAAAACCGCGACGCCGCGGCCATGCAGGCGAAGCTCGATGAACTCCTCCGCGCAGTCGACAAGGCGCGCGAGCAGTTCATTGGGATCGAGCATTTGACCGACCATCAGATCGAACTGGTACGGTCCGCGCTTGAGAAATACGCCAAGGAGCAAAGCGGAAAACAGAAGACGGCCGAAGATACGGTCGATCGCCTATTGAACCGGATGACCGGTCCAACGCCCTAACGTGGCTGCACGGAGCTGCTCGACCTCTTCAAGCCCTCGTCCGCCTCGTCGATCGCCTGCAACAACTCGTTGAACGAGGGCGCTTCTTCGACCGGCCAAACCCGGTCGAAAGCAGGACCGAGAAGACTGAGCTCGTTACGCGTAAGCAGTCCGACAGCTACGATGCGATCCTGTGGCACAAGATGCTCCGTAGACTGATATAAGTTAGCTGATAACGCGCCCAAGGCATTGAAGTGCCAAGCGTTTCGCGAGAGCATCGGTTGTCGTCCCGATTCCACGCGAATATCGGCCATCGCTGGAAGTTGAGCCAGCGCCCCCATATCTCATGGCCTAATGCCGAACCCCGTGCCCGAATGGCAGCATCTGGCGCTCTACGCGGTCGCGGCTGCGGCCATCATCATGCTCCTGCAGCGAATTCCGGTGATAGGCCGCATTGTCCGCCTTGCATTCTCGCTCGGCCTCCTCGCTTTCCTGATCTTCATCGTCCTGCAGCAGGCGCCGTACCAACCGGAGCTTGCGCGATTTACGCAGAGCCTGGGGCTCGACGACCAAAAGGTGGCCGGCAAGGAGCTGCGCGTCGAAATGTCTTCCGATGGGCATTTCTGGGCGAAGGCCATGATCAACGGCGTGCCCCGCAGAATGCTGATCGATAGCGGAGCCACCGTCACGGCTGTCTCGGTTCGAACCGCCCGCGAGGCGAACATCGATACCGGCGCAGGTCTCGCGCCGGTGGTTCTTCGTACGGCCAACGGCGCCGCGCCTGCGGAAACCGGCTCCATCGGCGAGCTGCGTGTCGGCAACATCGTCGCCCGCAACCTGAAGGTCGTCAGCTCGCCCGGATTGGGCGACCTCGACGTCCTTGGAATGAACTTCCTTTCGAAACTGGAGTCCTGGCGCGTCGAAGGCCGCACGCTGGTGCTCGTCCCCCACCATCCGCAGTCGGAGGCCGGGAAGCGTTGACTCGCCCGCTCGCGCGAAGGAGGGTGACTCCATGGTCTTGAGCACGCCAAAGACGGATAAGCCGGGACGGCCGGCGGTTACGCTCGGCCTCGCTTACGCCGCACTTCGCGCCGGAAACGTCGTGCAGGCGAGGCAGATGCTGCAGGAGCGTCTTCTTCAGCACCCCGAAGATGCAGATGCATTGAGCATGCTCGCCGAGGTCGCGGCAGGACAGCGATCGTTCGAGGAAGCAACGATGCTATTGCGGCGCGCTGTCGCGGCAGATGACTCGCCGCCCCGGCGCATGGCCCTGATCGAGCATCTGCGGCGGTACGCCAGCCCAGCCCTGGCACTCAAAGAACTTGAGCAGTTGCCGCAAGCATTTCTCGAACGTTACGATGTCATGGGTATCGAGGCGGGCCTGCGCGGCACGCTCGGCCAGCATGAACGTCAGATTGAGCTCTATCAGCGCATTGCCAAACAGCGGCCCAATGAGCCGGGTATCTGGGTCAGCCTTGCGAACTGCTTGAAAACCGTCGGACGCACGTCGGAAGCTGTGAAGGCTCTCCAACGCGCGACGAAGGCGGAGCCAAGCTTCGGCGAGAGTTGGTGGACCCTGGCGAATTTCAAATCCTTTCGCTTCTCTGCCAACGACATGAAGCAGATGCGCCAATTGCTTCTTGGCCGACTGGCATCAGACGATGCGCTGAACATTCATTTCGCGCTCGGCAAAGCCTACGAAGACGCGGGCGCTTGGGAGCAGAGCTTTCAGCACTATGCTGCCGGCAATGCGCTCCGCGCAGATACGTTCAC
>JBKPJK010000555.1:0-6059 GCA_046730635.1 Pseudomonadota bacterium
ATGCCGAGCCGGCGACCGAGCAGATCCACGACTGCGGGACGATGCGCTGGCGCACCCACAACCGCTTCGCCGCGCCGATGGTGCTTCGCGTGCCCGGCGGCTTCTTCAAATGCGGGGACCCGTGGCACTCGATGACCAACGAGGTCGAGTTTGTGCACAATCCCGGTTGGAAGGTCGCGGTGCCTTCGAACGCCGAGGACGCAGTCGGTCTGCTGCGTGGCAGCGTGCGCGGCAACGATCCCGTGCTGTTCTTCGAACATCGCGCGATGCTCGACGACAGCTGGGCGCGACGACCTTGGCCCGGAGACCAATATGTCCTGCCGTTCGGGCGCGCGAGAAAGACCCGCGAGGGCGACCGGATCACAATCGTGACCTGGGGCGCGATGGTGCCGCGCTGCGAGGCCGCGGCGGAGGGATACAGTGCCGACGTGATCGACCTGCGCACGCTCCAGCCGTGGGACAAAAAAATGGTCCTTGAGAGCGTCCGTCGCACCCGCCGCTGCCTGATCGTGCACGAGGATCTGCGTACCGGTGGCTTCGGCGCGGAGATCGCGGCCGTCGTCGCAGACGAAGCTTTCCTCGACCTCGATGCGCCGGTCGCGCGCGTCACGATGCCGGATATCCCGAGCCCGCATCACCCGAAACTGATGGAATGGGCCCTCCCGAGCCCGACGACCATTCGCGCCGAGATCGATCGGCTGGTCGGCTTCTGACAATGATCGAGGTCCGCGTCCCCGACGAGCAGGAAGGCACCAAGGCTGTCGTCCGCGCGTGGCTCAAGCAGATCGGCGACGCGGTTGCCGAGAACGACCCGCTCGTCGAGCTCGAGACCGACAAGGTCACGCAGGAAGTGCCGGCGCCCGCCGCGGGGGTGCTTGCGGAGATCGTGCTGGACACGGATGCGGAGGCGGTGCCGGGGGCGCTGCTGGCGCGGATCGAGACAGAGGGTTCCCCGGCGAAGGCCGGGGCCCAGGAGGCGAAGCCTTCGCATGACGTCCGAAGTCCAGCGCCGTCCGGCCCTCCGGGGCCCCGGCCTGCGCCGGGGAACGGTGAGACGCGGCTCAGTCCATCCGTTCGCCGGGCGTGCCTGCAGCATGGCATCGACCCCACGCGCATCCAGGGCACCGGCCGCAACGGCCGCGTCACCCGCGAGGACGTGGACCGAGCCGTCGCTTCGGCAACGGTCGTCAGCGTCGGCGAACCCTCGACCGCCCAACCCCGGATATTCTCGGCGCAGGACATTCCGCACGACCGCATGCGGCTAACGATTGCCGAGAATATGGTCCGCGCTGTGAGCGAGGCGCCCCATGTCACGGCTCTGTTCGAAGCGGATTTCTCCGCGGTGGCGGCGCACAAGGCCGCGCTGGCGGCTCGCGGAGTGAAGCTCAGCTATACTGCCTACATCGTGAAAGCCGCTGCCGAGGCGATGGCCGCGGCGCCAGCCATCAACGGGCGTTGGGAGAAGGATCGGATCGCGATTTCGCCGACGATCGACATCGGCGTCGGGACTGCGCTTGGCGAAAAGGGCCTTGTCGTCCCGGTCGTCAAGGACGCCGGCTCGTTCGACCTGCAACAGATTGGCGCGAAGCTCGACGACCTGACGCGACGCGCACGCGAAGGAAAATTGGAACGCTCGGACGTGTCCGGGGGGAGCTTCACGATCTCGAACCATGGTGTCTCGGGCTCGCTCCTCGCCGCCCCGATCATCCTCCACCAGGGGCAGGCCGCGATCCTGGGCGTCGGGAAGCTCGAGAAGCGCGTCGTGGTGCGCGAGATCGGCGGGCAGGATGCGATCCTGGTCCGTCCGATGGCCTATGTGACGCTGACCATCGATCACCGCGTGGTGGATGGCCACCAGACCAACGCGTGGCTGTCGCGCTTCGTCGAAATCCTGGAAAAATGGCCACAGCCGTAGGAACTTAACGATAGTTCCTCCGCTTGATCCTCTGTCGCGACGGAGGATTTTCCATGGCGGATCAATGGACTGAGTCGAAAAGTAATAAGGCACTGATCGGAGCGGGACTCGCCGTTGCCGTCGGTGCGGCAGGGTTCCTGCTCGCGCGCCGCTCGGCGGACGTGCATGACGACGGAAACAACATCAGCGATGCGCCCGATCATACGTGGCGTCGCAAGACGGGCCGGTACGAGGAAGGCCTCGTCGGGCGCACCGTCTCGATCAACAAGCCGCGCGAGGAAATCTATCGCGCGTGGCGGGACTTCACTCGCTTTCCGCAATTCATGGAGAATGTTGATAGCGTCGAGGATCTCGGCGACGGACGCTCGCGGTGGACCATCAAGGCCCCGCTCGGCTCGACCGTCGAACTCTTGACCAGGATTACGGACGACGTGCCAAGCGACACGATCGCCTGGAAGAGCGAGCCCGAGTCTCAGGTCCAGACGGAGGGCCGGGTCGAGCTATTCGAGGTCGCTCCCGATCGCGGCACGGCCGTTCGTCTGACGATGAAATACGATCCTCCTGCAGGGCTCCCCGGGCGCGCGATCGCCAAGGTGCTTCAGCGCGAACCGAACGTGCAGGCGAGGCGCGACCTTCGCCGCTTCAAGCAGCTGATCGAGACCGGCGAGGTGTCGACGAATGCATCGCCTTCGGCCCGCAAGTCCGAATCCCCCACCCAAGCGAGAATCTGAGGAGCACCGCATGCGCGCACTCACCTGGCACGGCCGCCACGACGTTCGCGTCGACACGGTCCCCGACCCCGAAATCGTCAATCCGCACGACGCAATCCTCAGGGTCACTTCGACCGCCATCTGCGGCTCGGACCTGCATCTCTACGACGGTTACATTCCCGGCATGCGTGCCGGCGACATCCTTGGCCACGAATTCATGGGCGAGGTCGTGGAGGTCGGCCCTCAAAGTACGCTTAAGAAGGGACAGCGCGTGGTGGTGCCGTTCCCGATCGCGTGCGGACAGTGCTTCTTCTGTCACAAGCAGCAGTACAGCTGCTGCGACAACACGAACCCGGTCGAGACGTCCGACGCCACCGAGTTCCAGTACGGCTACCCGATGGCCGGAGTGTTCGGCTATTCGCACCTGACCGGCGGATATGCGGGAGGGCAGGCGGAATATGTCCGCGTACCTTTCTCCAACGTCGGCCCGTTGGTGGTTCCCGACCATCTCGAAGACGACAAGGTCCTATTCCTGAGCGACATCCTGCCGACCGGCTGGATGGCGGCAGAGAATTGTGAGATCGAACCGGGCGACACGGTGGCAGTCTGGGGCTGCGGGCCGGTCGGCCTGTTCGCGATCCAGTCTGCGCTGATTATGGGCGCTCATCGCGTGATCGCCATCGACCATTATCCGACCCGGCTGGCGCTGGCGAAGCAGCTCGGGGCGGAGATCCTCGACTATCGCGAGGTCGACGTCCGCGAAGCCCTCGCCGAGATGACCGGCGGAATCGGCCCCGACGCCGTCATCGACGCCGTCGGGCTCGAAGCGCACGGGATCTCGATCGACAATATCCTCGATCAGGTGAAGGCCATGGGCTTCCTCGTCACGGACCGGATCCATGCCTTCCGCGAGGCCGTGCTGTCGGTCCGCAAGGGCGGGCGGGTCTCGGTGCCCGGCGTCTATGGCGGATTTGCCGACAAGTTCCCGGTCGGCGCCTTCATGGAAAAGGGCCTGACGATGAAGACGGGCCAGACCCACGTGCATCGTTATCTGAAGCCGCTGCTCGAGCTGATCGAGCAAGGCAAGATCGATACGACTTTCCTGATCTCGCACCACGCACCGCTCGAGCAGGCGGCCGAGATGTACAAGCACTGGCACGACGACCAGAACGAATTCACGAAGATCGTCCTCAAGACCGAGGCGGCGACCCCCAAGCAGGAACAGAAGGAGCAGCAGCATGAGCTCGCGTAAACTCGCGATCGTCACCGGAGCGTCGAGCGGGATCGGGCTCGAGATCGCCAAGCTCGCGGCTCAGGACGGCTATGACCTGATCGTCGCCGCGGATACGCCGTTCGTGGAGGCGGGGCCGGCGCTGAAGGAATTCGGCGTCCAGGTCGAAGAGCTCGAGGCGGACCTTGCAACCAAGCAGGGCGTCGATCAGCTGCTTGCCAAGGTTGCGGATCGGCCGGTGGATGTGCTGGTCGCCAATGCCGGCCACGGGCTCGGCCACGGCTTCCTAGACCAAAGCCCTGACGAATGGCTCCACGTCATCAATACCGACATCACCGGCACCTTGATGCTGATCCAGCCGATCGTGAAGCGGATGGTCGAACGGGGCGAGGGCAAGGTGCTGGTCACCGGATCCATCGCCGGACACCTCTCGGGCGCATTCCAGGCGGTCTACAACGGTTCGAAAGCGTTCATCGACAGCTTCTCGGCCGCGCTCAACGAGGAGCTCCGGGATACCAACGTGACGGTGACCTGCCTCAAGCCTGGCGCGACCGAAACGAACTTTTTCCACCGTGCCGAGCTCGACGATACCAAGGTCGGTCAGGCGAAGAAGGATGACCCCGCGGACGTCGCCAAAGCCGGTTGGGAAGCGATGCAGAAGGGCGAGCCGGCAGTCATCTACGGCCTCAAGAACAAAATGCAGGTGGCCGCCGCGGGCATGATGACGGACGCGACGACCGCCAAGCTCCATCGTGCGCAGGCGGAGCCGGGCAGCGGTTCGGAATAGTCAAATCTCGAGCACCGCATAGGGTTTGCCGAACAAAGGCTTCAGCACGAACTGAGCGACGTTGTAGACGGGCGTCCCGCGGGGCGTCCGTCCTTCGTAACTGCCATGGTGGGCATGGCCGTGAACGACGGCCTTGACATGGTCGAAGCGATCGATTGGTTCGCACAGGCGCTGCGAGCCGAGATATTGGTAGATCGCCGGCGGCTCACCTTCGATGGTGCCTTCGATCGGCGAATAGTGAAGCACTGCAACGCTGCGCTCCGTCCGCAAGGTTCGGAGCTGGTTTTCGAGCTTGCGGGACTCGTTCATCACTTCGTCGACGAAGGCTTTCGCGATCGGCTCGCCGAACGGGGCGAGCTCACCGCGTCCATAGCCGCCCATGAAGCCCTTGACGCCCGCGAAGCCGACGCCGTCGATCTCGACGGCCTGCTCGTCGAGCACCTTCATGCCGGCGGACTGAAGAATTTCGCAGACCTTCTCCGGCTGCCCGCATTCGTAATCGTGGTTGCCGAGCACTCCCAGCACGGGGATCGAGCAGGACTTGATGTCGTCGGCCAAGATCTCGGCTTCGCTGGTCCTGCCGAAATTGGTGAGATCGCCGCACAGCACGAGCACGTCCGCGGTCGAGGAAATCTCCGCGAACATGTCGCGATATGGCGCAACGCTGTTCTCCTGCACGTGGAGGTCGCCGATCGCCGCCACGCGCATCCTGCCGTCCTCACTTGCTGGCATATTGCTCTTCGAGATTTCCTACCGCGTCCGAGAAGCCCCACTGATCGACGTCGACCGCATAGTCGCGGGGCGAGAAGATGCGGCCGCGACAAACCTTCTTGCCTGGACCCTTCACGTCATATTGATCCTGCAGCCGCTCGAGCAGTTCGTCCATGATCCATCGCGGAACGACGTGGCGCTCGCTCGGATAGACGAAGCGGAAATTGAGCAGCGCGATGAGCAGCACCTCCCAATAAAGCTCCATGTGGCTCAGCAGCTGCTTCCAATCGATTTCGTCGTGCTTCTTGAGGATCATGTGCGCGACGTCCGCGCCGTCGTAGCGGTGATGATCCTGGACGAAGATCTTTGACCAGATGAACTGGGTCGGCGGCACAAGCCTCACCTTCGCCCCGAAAAGCTCAGCCTCGGGCGCGCCGACGAACCATTCGTCCGTAACGTGTGTGGTCACCGTGGGCATATTGGTGATCACGTCCACGAAAAGATCGCCGCGCGTGACCCGGTAGAGCCAGCGCTCGTCGACGATCTCGACCTCGAAACCGTGCTCCTTGAAAAAGTGGAGGATCTTGAGGGCGTCGCCCGCCTTCGCGAATACGTCGACGTCCTTCGTCGGACGGTCGATGCCCGTGTAACGGGCAAGGGCGTAGGTTCCGGCAACCAGGAACGGAATCCTCGACTGCGACATGA
>JBKPJK010000556.1:0-2647 GCA_046730635.1 Pseudomonadota bacterium
GCGCCGGCGAGCTGGTCAGCGATGTCGCCAACGTCGAAGTCGAGCTCGGCGGCCACCCCGTCGAACAATCGGACATCGACGAGCTTCTGAACGCCGGGAAAAGCGCGATCGACCGCAACGGTCAGGTGGTCCTGCACGCACACCCGGCGCTCTATACCATCGACCGCGCGCAGGGTGTGCAGCAGCCGATCGGTCTCTATGCGAACAGGCTCGGCGTCGACATTCACGTCATTGCCGCCCAGCCGTCGCCGCTGCGCAACATCGATACGGTCATCCGCTCGGCGCATCTCGGCGTGAGGGCGATCGTCGCCTCGCCGATCGCAGCCGCGCTCGCCTGCCTCAGCCAGGAAGAGCGCGAACTCGGCGTCGCGCTGGTGGAGCTCGGCGCGGAAGTCA
Source organism: Pseudomonadota bacterium (assembly GCA_046730635.1). Taxonomy (GTDB): domain Bacteria; phylum Pseudomonadota; class Alphaproteobacteria; order Sphingomonadales; family Sphingomonadaceae; genus Sphingomicrobium. The sequence goes on from JBKPJK010000556.1 coordinate 397, forward strand.
CCAATGTGTCGGTGCACTATGGCGGGATGCTTGTCGGCCTGCGCTCGATCCCGCTTGGCGCGCACGACATCACCAATGACATCGCCGCGGCCTTCGCGGTCCAGCGCCGTGACGCGGAGCGAATGAAGTGCTTTTACGGCTCGGCGATGACGAGCCCGCGCGACAATCATGAGATGATCGAGGCGACGCAGGCCGGAGGCGAGCCCGGGGCCGAGCCGATGAAGCTGACGCGCGCACAATTGATGATGGTCATCCGACAGCGCGTCGAGGAGCTCACCAACGAGATCGAAGGCGCACTGAAGGGTCTTGGCTTCACCGGACCGGTCGGGCGTCAGGTCGTCCTCACCGGCGGCGGCGCGGAGCTCAAGAACATCGCCGATTATATGCAGGGCGTGTTGGGCCGGGCGGTCCGCGTCGGTCGCCCGAAGCAGCTGACCGGCCTCCCCGACGCTCACAGTGGGCCTGCCTTCGCGACCCTGATCGGCCTTGCGCTGCTCGCCGCGTCGGGCCGGGGTGACATCCGGGACATTGCCGGCCCGGTCATTCGCCAGGCTCCGGCAAAAGGCATGGTGGGCCGGCTCATCCAGGCGATGAAGGGCGGGTTCTGACGAGCGCAGCGCATCGCAGCGCATCGGTACTGGTGCTGCTGCTCGGCACTGCGATCTTCTTGAATTACGTCGACCGCGGCGCGCTGCCCGTCGCCGCGCCCTTGCTCAAAGGCGATCTCCAGCTCTCGAACGAAGCCTACGGCGTGGCCGTCTCGGCCTTCTTCTGGATCTATGCGCCGGTGCAGCTCTTCGCCGGTTGGCTGTGCGATCGCTTCTCGGTCTACAAGCTGCTCGCCATCGGCATATTGATCTGGGCCGCAAGCACGTTGCTGATGGGCTTTGCAGGCGGCTTCACCTCTCTCCTCGTGCTTAGAATCATGCTGGGCGTCGGCGAGAGCCTGGCCTTCCCCGGCAGCTCGAAGATCATCGCTCGCCATGTGCCGGCGGAGCGGCGAGGCGTGGCCAATGCCGCTTTGGCGATGGGAATTGCGCTCGGCCCGGCGGTCGGAACGCTCGCCGGCGGCCTGATGGTCGCGCATTGGGGCTGGCGCGCGATGTTCTTCGTGTTTGGTGCCATCACTCTTGTTTGGCTCGCGCCATGGCAACAGGCGGTTCGCGCCATCTCCGATGAGCGGCGGTTCGACGAAGGGGCGACGGTTCCCGTCCGCGCGGTGATTGCCAAATGGCCGCTGTGGTCGATGTCGATCGTCCACGGCCTGGGTAATTATTGCTTCTACTTCCTGCTGGCCTGGCTGCCCTTGTTCCTCACCAAATCGCGCGGGTTTTCGATCACCGAAATGACTTTCCTAGCCTCGCTGGGCTACGCGGTTCAGGGTGCCTGCGCTTTCTTCTACGGCCATTTTTCGGACTGGTGGACGCGTTCCGGCCGGTCGGAGGCGGCCGTGCGTCGGTGGATGATGGTCGCCAGCCAACTGCTTGCGGCAGCGAGCATCTTTGCACTCGCTTCCGCCCATACGGCAATGGAGATCGGCGTGCTGCTCTGCCTTGCCGGAGCGGCATCCGCCGCGCTGTCGATGAACCTCTATGCGGTTGCGCAGATGTTTGCCGGGCCGCGCGCTTCGGGAACCTGGGTCGGGGTCCAGAATGCGTTCGGCAATCTCTCGGGCATATTCGGGCCGATCGTCACCGGGATCATCGTCGATCGGGCCGGATACGAGAGCGCCTTCATCGTGACTGCCGCGGTTGCAGCGTTCGGCGCGCTTTGGTGGGCCGTGGGGATCCCGTCCATTCGCCAACTGCAATTCGACTAGGGCCTTACGACGTCCCGCCAGGGTCCCGCGGCGTGCCACTGCTGCTTCTTCCACCCGCGTCGGTCCAGCCAATCGACGATGCTCCCGAGCCACTCCGCCCGGCGGATAGCGATGGGCCGCCAGGACAACAGATCCAGCCCGGTCCACGGCAGGAATGGCGATCGGCGCGAATAGGCCCAAAGCTCAATCCTCAGCGTCGGCCTGTCCGACGGCGCACGAGCATGAAAGCCGCAGGTGTCCGCGACGACCAGGCTATTCGCAGAGACGGCGAAATGGGTCGGTTGGGGAAGGCCGAGCGTGGGGAGCTCATCCGGCCGGACTCGTAGCGAGCCGCGCTGAGACAGGCGGTCTGCCTGGTCGATCTCGATACTCTTGCGTCGTTCCCAGGCGATCCGCTCCCGGGTGAGTCGATGCGAGCCCGCGACGTAGGTC
>JBKPJK010000557.1:0-1694 GCA_046730635.1 Pseudomonadota bacterium
CTCGCGACGGGCGTGGATGATGTCTTCGTCAACGGCGTCCAGGTGCTGAAGGACGGCAAGCACACCGGCGCCAAGCCGGGCCGTGTGGTTCGTGGGCCGGGATGGACGGGCTGGCCGGGCGGAGGAGCGTGCAAGTGAAGCCTGCCAGGGCGCGTTTGGGGATCGCGATCGCTCTTGCAAGCTGCCTCGCCAGCTCGGCCTTGACCGCGAGACCCCCAAGCTCGCTCGATTACAGCGTACTGATCCGAGGCGGCACGATCTACGACGGCTCGGGCGCCGCGCCTTACGTTGGCGACGTCGCCCTGAAGAGCGACAAGATCGTCTACGTCGGTCCCCACGCGCCCGGCCATGCAGCACGGGTGGTCGACGCAAGCGGCAAAGCGGTGTCCCCCGGCTTCATCAACATGCTGAGCTGGGCAAACGAAAGCCTGATCGCCGACGGGCGCGGGCTCAGCGACACGGTGCAGGGCGTGACCCTCGAAGTTATGGGCGAAGGCAATTCGATGGGCCCCTGGACGCCCGAGATGAAGCGGCTCGAGCTCAAGCGGCAGGGCGACATCAAATATCCGATCAGATGGACGACCCTCAGCCAGTATCTGGAATGGCTGACAAAGAAGGGCATCACCCCGAATGTCGCGTCCTTCATCGGCGCGACCACGGTTCGCGTCCATGAACTTGGGGAAAAGGATGTCGATCCGACTCCTGCCGAGCTCAACCGCATGCGCACCCTCGTTCAGCAGGCGATGAAGGACGGTGCGGTCGGGGTCGGATCGTCGCTCATCTATGCGCCAGCCAACTTCGCCGAGACTCCCGAGCTGATCGCGCTCGCCCAAGAGGCTGCACGCTGCGGAGGAATGTACATCAGTCACATTCGCGACGAGGGGCCGAAGCTGTTCGAAGCCATGGACGAGCTGTTCGAAATTTCGCGCAAGTCCGGAGCACGCGCCGAGATCTATCACTACAAACAGTCCGGCCGCGAGAATTGGGACAAGATCGACACGGCCCTCGCCAAGGTGAACGAGGCCCGCGCTTCGGGCCTGCCGATCACGGCCGACATGTACACCTATCCGGCAAGCGCGACCGGCCTCGATGCGGCATTCCCGCTGTGGATGCAGGACGGCGGGATCGAGGCTTGGGTGAAGAGGCTCAAGACGCCGGCGCTGCGCGAGAAAGCTCTGGCCGAAATGCGCAGCCCCGATGCGGGCGAGAGCTCCAAGCTGCTCGTCGAGGAGCCGGACAAAATCCTGCTGATCAACTTCAAGACGGCGCGCCTAAAGCCGCTCATCGGCAAGACTCTCGGGCAGGTCGCGAAGATGCGCGGCAAATCGCCGGAGGAGACGGCTGCCGAGCTCGTCGCCGAGGACGGGACGCGCGTCGACGTCGTCTATTTCAGCATGCGCGAGAGCAACGTCCGGCGCGAGGTCGGGCTACCCTGGATGAGCTTCGGCTCGGACGAAAATTCGGAGGCGCCGGAGGGCGTGTTCCTCAAGTCCAGCAGCCACCCCCGCGCCTACGGCAATGTCGCGCGACTCCTCGGCCATTACGTCCGCGACGAGCATGCGGCGACGCTCCCGGATGCCATCCGCCGCCTGACCTCGCTTCCCGCGACGAACCTGTCGCTGAAGCAGCGTGGATCGCTCAAGCCCGGCTACTACGCCGACGTGGTCGTGTTCGATCCCGCGACCATCCAGGAT